>JAYUHN010000431.1:0-3396 GCA_043766965.1 Ramlibacter sp.
CGCACCAGCCGCTGGCAGAAGGCGGCTTCACTCTCGTCGCTGACGGCGCTGTAGTCCACGCACTGGAAATAACTGCCGGTGGTGTTCAGCGGCCGCAGCCGGGTCGCGTCGAGGCCGGCACGGAAGCGGTCGCGCTTGCGCTGGTAGAACGCCGGCAGGTCGAGGTAGGGCCGTGCATCGGCCATGTAGGCGGCCAGGCCGTGCTGCACCGGGGTGTTGACGGTGAAGACGTTGAACTGGTGAACCTTGCGGAACTCGGCCATCAGCGCGGCCGGCGCGGCCACGTAGCCGACCTTCCAGCCCGTCACGTGGTAGGTCTTGCCGAAACTGCTGACGATGAAGCTGCGCGCCGCCAGGCCCGGAAAGCGCGCCGCGCTCTGGTGCTGCGCGCCGGCGTACACCATGTGCTCGTAGACCTCGTCGCTGATCAGGAGGGTTTCGGTCGGCGCCAGCAGCTGCTGCAGCCTGAGCATGTCTTCGCGGCTCCACACCGTCGCGCTCGGGTTGTGCGGCGAGTTGATGATGATTGCGCGCGTCCTGCCATTGAGGGCGGCCGCGATCCGGTCGAAGTCCGGCCGGAAGCTTCCCGGGGTGAGAGGCACCCGCACCACCGTTCCGCCGGCCAGTTCGATGTTGGGGACGTAGCTGTCGTAACAGGGCTCCAGCACGATCACCTCGTCGCCGGGCCGGACGACGGCGAGCACGCAGGTGATGATGGCCTGGGTGGCCCCCGCCGTGATGGTGATCTCCGTCGCCGGGTCGTAGCGGGGGCCGTACAACGCTTCGATCTTGGCCGACAGCGCCTCCCGCAGCGCCGGGATGCCCGTCATGGGCGGGTACTGGTTCAGGCCGCGCGTCATTGCATCCGTCACCGCCTGCACCAGCCTGGGGTCGCAGTCAAAATCGGGAAAGCCCTGGCCCAGATTGACGGCGCCTTTTTCCGTTGCCAGCGCCGACATGACGGTGAAAATGTTGGTGCCGATCGCCGGCAGCTTTGTTTCGAGATGCGGCGTGCGGGGAGCGGCGGTGCTAAAGCTCATAGTCGTTGTCGTGGCCGGTCATGGCCTTGGCGATCAGGTTGCGGTCCAGCCGGTCCGACAGCAGCTCGGCGAACTTGAAGACGAAATTGCGCAGGTAGGCGCTGCGCTTGAAGGCGACCCGGGCCACGTTCTGGCCGAACAGGTGGCCGAGCGGGCGGGTCGCGAGGTCGGTATTGCTGCCGTCGTCGCGCACGGCCATCTCGGCAACGATCCCGATCCCCAGGCCGAGCCGCACATACGTCTTGATCACGTCGGAGTCGATCGCTTCCAGCGCGATGCGTGGCTGCAGTTTCTTGTGCGCGAAGGCAGTGTCGATCCGGGTGCGGCCGGTGAACGACGGGTGGTAGGTAATGATCGGTTCCGCCGCCAGGTCGTCGAGCGAAATGCGGTCCTTTTTCGCCAGCGGATGCGCCAGCGGCAGCACCAGCACGTGCTGCCATTCGTAGCAAGGCAGGGTGACGAGGTCCTTGTAATCGGACAACGATTCGGTCGCGATGCCGATTTCCGCCACTTCGTCCATCACCATGCGCGCCACCTGGTCCGGCGAGCCCTGGTGCAGGCTCACGTTGACCTTGGGATAAGCCTCGCGCAGTTTTGCCACCGGCACCGGCAGCACGTACCGCGCCTGGGTGTGGGTGGTGGCGATCGACAGGGTGCCGCTGTCCTGGGCGCTGAACTGCTCGCCGATGCGCTTGAGGTTGCCGACTTCGCGCATGATCAGCTCGATGCTCTTGAGCACGTGCTGGCCAGGCTCGGTGACTCGCTTCAGGCGCTTGCCATGCCGCGCGAAAATTTCGACGCCTAGCTCTTCTTCGAGCTCGATGATGGCCTTGGAGACGCCGGGTTGCGAGGTGTGCAGTGCCTTGGCCGCCTCGGTCAGATTCAGGTTGCGACGCACTGCTTCCTGCACGAAACGAAATTGGTGAAGGTTCATGCCGAATTTCTGCTAAGCAAGCATTTCATTATGCCATCGCGATCTTTGCGAGAAGGTCCAGCAGCTCCGGGTTCTCACCGACCGTCGGCTGCATCACGAATTCGATATGGGAGTGGCTCAGACGTGCCTGTGCCAGCAGCTTGGGAATATCTTCGCGCGCATGGCGCCCGGTTCCGAGGAACAGTGGCGCAATCGTGATCTGCTGGGCGCCCAGCGCAACCAGTTCCGCTGCCGCGGTGCCGAAGTCAGGCGCTTCGAGTTCGAGGAAAGCGGATCGGACCGGTACCAAAGGCTGCGCCTGCCGGATGCGCTGGGCCACCGCTTCCATCGGTTGCCGCCACAGCGGATCGCGGGAGCCGTGGCCCAGCAGGAGGATCGCCTTGGCGCTCGCCATGCCTTACCGCCTGAGCACCAGCCAGCCGAAGGCAGCCAGCGAAAACATGCTGTAGATCAGTCCGGGCGAGGCGGCGGTCAGCCACGGCCACCAGTTCTGCAGGTTCCCGACATACCCGAACACGTTGTTCAGCAGGAAGAAGCTGATGCCGATCAGGACGCCGCCAAACACGTAACTGGTGATGCCGCCGCTCCTGAAGTGGAGGTAAGCGAAGGGCAGGGCCAGAACCACCATGACGATGCAGCTGAGCGGATAGAACACCTTGCGCCAGAACTCGATTTCGTAGCGCTGGGCGGTCTGGCCGTTCGCATCGAGATGCTGGATGTACTGGAACAGGTCGATGGTGCTCATGCGGTCGGGTTGCAGCAGGGCGACGGAAACCATTTCCGGGCTGATCCCGGTCGGCCACTGTATCGACGGCGACTTGCTGCGTTCCACCTTAGCCAGCTTGCCCTGGGTGTTGAACTCGGTCCGTTCGACGTCAAGGAGCGTCCACGAGCCGTCGGTGGCGAACTTGCCCTGGGCCGCCGATGTCACGGACACCAGCAAGCCCCGCGCATCGGCCTCGAAGATCCGCACGCCGCGCATGTCCCCAGCGGGCGACAGCGCAGCGACGTTGACGTTGTAGGTATGGAAAGGCTGCTTTTCCTTCAGCCACGCGCCGGTCTGACCAACGCTGATGCGTCCTTCGTAGCCCGCTTTCAGCAGTTGGGCGGTGCGGTCGGCCACCGGCGCCAGGTAGTCGCCGGTGGCGAAGGTCAGGACGGTGAAGATCACTCCGAGTCCCAGCAACATCCTCATCGCACGCCAGGGTCCGAGGCCGCTGGTGCGAAGGATGGTGTATTCGGAGCTCTGGGCCAACCGCGCCATCACGAAAATCGTGCCGATCAGGACAGCGATCGGCAGCAGCTCGTAGAGATGGTTCGGGACCTTCAGTGTCACGTAGCCAAGGGCCTGGCTCAGCTTGTAGGCGGCGCCGACCGGGCCTTTGCCCACGTTCGCCAGTTCGTCGACGAAATCGAAAAAGA
>JAYUHN010000432.1:0-3388 GCA_043766965.1 Ramlibacter sp.
GCGCGCGCGTTTTTTTCTGGCGGCAGCCGTTCCGATGGAGGCAGGTGCCGGATCGGATCGAGGCCGATCCGCGGCTGCGGGGCCGGCGCGGCGTGGTCTTCATCCACGGATTTGTCTGCAACCGCGGCTTCTGGACACCGTGGCTGACCCTGGTGGATGCCGACAGCCGTGCGTTTTCGGCCGTGAACCTGGAGCCGCTGTCAGGTCCCATCGATGCCTATGTACAGGCCGTGGAGCAAGCTGTCGCCGCCGTGACACTCGCCAGCGGACTGCCCCCGCTGCTGATTTGCCACAGCATGGGTGGACTCGCGGCACGGGCATGGCTGCGCGCGCATGGCGCCGGCCGGGTGCACCATATCGTCACGATCGGCACGCCCCACCACGGAACCTGGCTGGCACGCTTCAGCCGGACAGCCAACGGCCGACAGATGCGTGTCGGCAGCGACTGGCTGCGGACGCTGCAACTGGAAAGCTCGGGTGCCCCGGAAACAGGCTTCACCTGCTGGTATTCGGACTGCGACAACATCGTCTTTCCCACGGCGTCGGCGACCCTTCCCGGAGCCGACAACCGGCTGGTTCGCGGCGCGGCCCACGTCGACCTGGCATTCCAGCCCGAAGTGATTCGCCGCAGTCTGGGCTTGCTGGAGAACGGCTGAAGAAGCGGTAAATTTGTCACAGGAAAGCAGGACGTTATTACCTGCCTCGCATCCCGGCTCTTTCCTAAGCTTGCTCCATCACAAGTGAGGGATTGACAATGGAACTTCTATTCGATGGTGTTCACGCCGGCGGCACCCTGGCCCGGGACGGCGCAAATGGAGCCGGGTCGGGACTGGCCCTGCTGATGGATGAACTGGCCCACGGCGTTCTCGTCACCAGCGTGGAAAGTCAGGTGCTGCACGCAAACCAGGCGGCGCGCCATGAACTGGCACGCGGGCGTGTGCTGGGGGTGCGCAATCAACTGCTGCATGGCTGCACACTGGCGGATGGCAAAACCCTGCAGGAGGCGGTGGCCAAGGCCGGCCAGGGCAAGCGCAGCCTGATCACCCTGCTGGCGGCCGACGGCTTTCGCCTCACCATGGCTGTGATCCCGCTGCGCGGGGACCAGCCAGGGAGCGCGCCGAAAGCGGCCTTCATGTTTTCCCGCGCCTCCGTGTGCGAGTCGCTCATGCTGTGCTTTTTCGCGCGAAGCTATTCCTTGACGGCGACCGAGGAGAATGTGCTTGGCATCCTGTGCCATGGCTTTTCCGCTCCGGAAGTTGCAGCCCAGCTCAAGGTCGCCGTTTCGACCGTGCGCAGCCATATCCGCAGCCTTTGTTCAAAGACCCGCTCGAGTGGCGTGCGGGAACTGGTGAACCGCGTCGCCGTCCTGCCGCCAGTGGCGCCGACACTGCGGCACGGAGTCATGCATTGACCGCGATGAGCTGCCGGGTTCGCCATGCTAGAGTCAACTGTGTTTGGGGGAGAAAGAAGAAGATGGCCGCTCCAACCCTGTCCGCAAGCCCAGATGGGCTCATCGCCCTGCTGGGTTCGCGCCTGCGTCCGCTGGCGCAGCGTGGCGCGGTCCGCAGCTACAAGAAGAACAGCGTCATCATCAACGAGGGTGATGCGGGCGAATCGCTTTTTGTCTTGCTGCAAGGGCGCGTCAAGGTCTATGCGACCGACGATTCGGGCCGCGAAATCACTTACGGCAACATCGACAGCGGCGATTATTTCGGCGAGATGTCGCTCGACGGCGGACCGCGTTCGGCATCGGTGATCACCCTGGAGCCGTGCCTTTGTTCGGTGGTGACGCGCAATTCGGTGCGCGAGCATCTCGTTGCGCAGCCGGAATTCGCGATGGAACTCGTTGTCCAGGTCATCCGGCGGGCCCGCTCGGCAACGCAGACGGCGCGCCAGATGGCCTTGCTCGACGTGTACGGCCGGGTCATCTCCACGCTCGAGAGCGAGGAAGGGCCGGGCCGCTCGGATGCCCCCGTCCTGCTGCAGCAGATCACGCACCAGAGCATCGCGAGCCGCGTCGGCGCCTCGCGCGAAATGGTCAGCCGACTGCTGAAAGACCTCGAGAAGGGTGGCTATATCGAGCTCGGGGTGAAGAAGATCACCTTGCTGAAGAAGCTGCCGGCCCGCTGGTAAGGAGATGCCGGTGGACTGTCGATATCGCTGCGTGTGCAAAGGGCTGCCCAACAGGCTGCTGCAGCATCTGGCCGAAACCGCTCACGACGACAAGGAGCGCGACGACCTGCGGGCGCAGATCAAACAGGGGCGGGCATTGCGCGGAGAGCGCGCGACCAAGGCGGTAGGCGGCGTGCAGCGGCCTGCAGGGACGAAATCCCTGCAGCGCTCGGTGTTCGACGCGCAGGGGCGCACCTTCCTGCCGGGCAAGCTGCTGCGAGATGAGGGCGACCCGCCGGCACGGGACCCCGCGGCCAACCAGGCCTTCGACAACATCGGCGTGGCGCTTCGCTTTTTCTCGGTTGTATTCAAGCGCAATTCCATCGACGGCAAGGGCATGCGCGTGGACGCATCGGTGCACTACGGGCTGCGTCAGGTCAATGCGATGTGGACCGGCGAGCAGATGGTGATCGGGGACGGCGACGGGTCGGTGTCGAATCTTGCCGGCTCTCTCGGGATGATCGCGCACGAGTTCTGCCATGGCGTCAGCCAGCACATGGTGCCGGGGGGCCTTGGTGTCGTTAACGTGCCGGGCAACCCGCCGGCGCTCAAGGGAGAGGCCGGGGCCCTCAACGAATCCTTCTCCGATGTATTTGCGAGCATGGTCAAGCAGTGGCACGGCAACCAGAAAGCGGACGCAGCGGACTGGCTCGTGGGCGAAGACATCCTGGCGGCGGGCCGTGGGAAGGCGGTGCGTTCGCTCAAAGACCCGGGAAACCGCGACATCACCTACCCCAAGGACGACCAGATCAAGGATTTCAGGCGGTACCGGGCCACGGACGACGTGCACAAGGCATCGGGGATTCCCAACCACGCCTTCTATGTCGCCGCGAGCAGCCTGCAAGGCTACTCGTGGGAAACACTTGGTCCGGTCTGGTACCAGGCTTTCGACACCCTGCGCGCGCGGGCAAGCTTTCTCGATGCGGCTCATGCATGCCTGGCGGTGGCTGCACGGCAACATGGCAAAGGCTCGGACACCCACAAGGCGGTGAAGGACGGCTGGAAAAAAGTGAACGTGCTCACCTGAGCCGCAGGCGGGTACCATTCCAGCATGGAATGCCGGGCTTGCTCCGTAACTGCTCCCGAGGACAGCCGTTTCTGCCAGAACTGCGGCGCGGAATTGCCGCTGGCCTGCCCTTCGTGTCACTTTGTCTCGGCGACCGGCGCCAAGTTCTGCGGCGGCTGCGGGCTGACGCTGCGCCCGGTCGGCCTGACG
>JAYUHN010000433.1:0-3384 GCA_043766965.1 Ramlibacter sp.
GCCACGTGGTGGGATTCATCGGTGACGGCATCAACGACGCGCCGGCCCTGCGCGCGGCCGACATCGGTATCTCGGTCGATTCGGCGGTCGATATCGCCAAGGAAGCCGCCGATATCATCCTGCTCGAAAAAAGCCTGCTGGTGCTGGATCAGGGCGTTGTAGAAGGCCGCACCACTTTTTGCAACATGCTGAAGTACATCCGCATGACGGCCAGCTCCAATTTCGGCAACGTGTTGTCAGTGCTGGTCGCGAGCGCCTTCCTGCCGTTCCTGCCGATGCTGCCGCTCCAGCTGCTGTTGCAAAACCTTCTTTACGATGTCTCCCAGACCGGCATCCCGTTCGACAACGTTGACGAGGAACTGGTCAACAGGCCGGTGAAATGGAATCCGGCCGAGCTGGGCCGCTTCATGCTCTTCTTCGGCCCGATCAGCTCGGTCTTCGACGTCGCTACGTTCGCCCTGATGTGGTGGGTGTTCGGCGCGAATACGCCCGCAAATCAAGGGCTGTTCCAGTCTGGCTGGTTCGTGGTGGGCCTGCTGACGCAGACCCTGATCGTCCACATGATCCGCACTCCGAAGCTGCCGTTCATCCAGAGCCGCTCGGCGCCGGTCCTGGCAGTCATGACCTTCGCAGTCATGTTGGCGGGCATCTTCCTGCCCATGGGGCCGTTGGCGGAGTACTTCAAGCTGCAGCCGCTGCCGTTGGCGTACTTCGCGTGGCTGGTCGGCATTCTGGTGAGCTATTGCGCGGTGACCACGTTGATGAAGAGTTTTTACGTTCGTCGTTTTGGCTGGCAGTGACGCTTCGGTAATGCGTGCGGGCGGGGCGGCTGACACCGCTGGGCGACCTGCAGGAAGCCTATAATCGCGCTGTTCCAACCACTGGCCACATCGATGGAATCAGACAGTTCCCGGCCTTCGGCTTCGACCATTCGCGGATAGACACCCTGCTGTCTTGAGCGTTGTCAGGCACGGAGGCTTTGCTCATCGTGCCGGACATGCGAATTTGAGTGTCACCCGGGGTCATCCCCGGACACTCCAGATCCATCCCCGGTTCTTGTCGTTGACGCACACGCATGCGTCGTTGGCCTCGCCCCGTCGCGTGGCGACTGGGAGATTTGAAATGGCAACTTCAACAGCCAGGAAACTTTTTCGTCGATTGGGCCCCGGACTCATTACCGGTGCCGCCGACGACGACCCGAGCGGCATCGCCACCTATTCCCAGGCCGGTTCCCAGTTCCGGTTCGGGCTGGTCTGGACGCTGCTGCTGACCACCCCGTTGATGATCGGCATCCAGATGCTGTCGGCGCGAATCGGATGGGTGACCGGGGAAGGGCTGGCAGCCAACATCAACAAGATGTGTCCGCGTTGGCTTACGGTTGCGCTGGTGGCCTTGCTGGTTGTCGCGAACACGATCAATATCGCGGCCGACATCGGCGCCATGGGCGAGGCCGTGCGTTTGCTGGCAGGCGGGCCGCAGACGTTGTACGTGCTGGCGTTCGGTGCGCTTTGCATCGCGACGCAGATCTTCTTCTCGTACGAACGCACGGTCCGGATCCTGAAGTGGCTGACGTTGGCCCTGTTCGCTTATGTGGCGGTGATCCTGACCGTGGCGGTCCCGTGGCGCCAGGCCCTGAACGAGTCGCTGCATCCCTGGTCGTTTTTCCCCAAGGACGCGTCGCTGAAGGACTATGCGGCGATGGTGGTCGCGGTGCTCGGGACCACGATCAGCCCCTACCTGTTTTTCTGGCAGGCGTCGCAGGAGGTCGAAGACAGCAACCGGCGACCGGATGTGCAAGCACTCAAAACTCACCCGCGGTATGTTGCGAAGCACCTGCGGCGCATCAAGATCGACACCTTTTTCGGCATGACGTTTTCCAATGTGATCGCCCTGTGCATCGTCGTCGCAACGGCCGTCACCCTCAACTTGCAGGGCGTCACCAACATCCAGACCTCGGCCCAGGCCGCCGAGGCGCTCAGACCGGTCGCCGGCGAATTTGCCTTCGTCGTCTTCGCGCTTGGAATCGTCGGCACCGGGCTGCTTGCAGTTCCGGTCCTGGCCGGGTCCGCCGCCTACGCGGTCAGTGAACTCTATGGCTGGAAGGCCGGACTGTCGCATGATTTTCATGACGCCCGGGGCTTCTACCTCATCATCGTCGCGGCGACCGGGATCGGTACCTTGATGGGCTTCCTGGAACTGGACCCCATCAAGGCCTTGGTGTGGAGCGCCATCGTCAATGGCGTCATCTCGGTTCCCATCATGGCTGCGCTCATGTGGATCGGGCAGTCGACGAAGCTGATGGGGAGCCACACCATCAGCACGCGCCATCGATTCTTCGGCTGGTCCGCGACCTTGGTGATGACCGTGGCAGTGGCAGTGATGCTCCTCACCAGTTTCTAGGGCGCTTCAGATCTGGACCCGCGTTCCCAGTTCGATCACGCAGTTGTTGGGCAGCCGCAGGAAGCTGGCCACGCTGCCCGCGTTGCGGGACATGAATGCGAACAGGCCCTCGCGCCAGCCGGCCATGCCGGCGCCCCGGGTCGGAATGACTGTTTCCCGGCTGAGGAAGTACGACGTCTCGAACAGGTTAATCGGCAGCTCGTCGGATTTGCACCTGGCCAACGCCTCGGGAATGTCGGGCGTGTTCATGAAACCGTAGTTGACCTGCACTTTCCAGAAGCCGGGCGCCAGCGGTTCGACCACGATGCACTCCTCGGACGCAATCCACGGCACATCATGGAAGACCACCGTGAGGATCACATTGCGATCGTGCAGCACCTGGTTGTGCTTCAGGTTGTGCATCAGGGCCTGTGGCACCGTGCCTGGATTGGCAACCGCGTAGACGGCCGTCCGGCTGACGCGATGGACGTCGTCCGCGGCAATCGCCTGGATGAATGGCATCAGCTCCGGGTCGCCCTTGCTGATGCTTTCCATCAGCAATTCCCGGCCCCGCCGCCAGGTGGCCATGATGGCGAACACACAGGCTCCCAGCACCAACGGGAACCAGCCGCCCTGGACGAACTTCAGCGAGCACGAGACCACCAGCAGCAGGTCCAGCGCCAGGAACACGGAGGTGGCGGCAAGGGCCAGGGGCAGCGGGTATTTCCATGCGTGCCGGATGACGAAGAACGTCAGCAGCGTCGTCGTGAACATGGTCACTGTCACGGCGATTCCGTAGGCGGAAGCCAGCGCCGAAGAACTTCCGAACCCCAGCACGGCCAGCAGGACAGCCGTCAGGAGAACCCAGTTCACCAGCGGCACGTAGATCTGGCCCACTTCCTTGGCGGAGGTGTAGAGCACCCGCATCCGCGGCAGCAAGCCGAGCTGCACCGCCTGCTTCGTCATCGAATAGGCGCCGGTGATGACGGCCTGCGAGGCGATCAC
>JAYUHN010000434.1:0-3383 GCA_043766965.1 Ramlibacter sp.
GAACCGATCCGCTGCCAGGCGGTGGCACTCATCAACCACCACGGTGTGCCAGTAGTCGGCACCCACCGTGGCGACCAGGTCGCGACTGGTCACGCTGTCGATGGTGGCGAACAGATGATCGGAGTGCTCGGGCTCGCGCCCGCCGGCGAGCAGCTCCCCGAACTCCGGGTCGCGCAACACCTCGCGGTAGGTGCGCAGGGCTTGGCGCAGTATTTCTTCACGATGGGCGACGAACAGCAAGCGAGGCCGCCCGCCCTCGCGGCGACATGTGTTCCGATAGTCGAAGGCAGCCACCATGGTCTTGCCGGTACCGGTAGCAGCCACCACGAGGTTGCGGCGGCGGCCGTGAGCACGCTCCGCAGCCAGTTGCTCCAGCATGTCCTGCTGATAGGTCTTGGGTTGCAGATCGAAAAAGCTGGTGATGACGTTGGACGCATCACCAGCGCCGAAGGACTCGCGCCCAAGGGCCGCCGCCAGGGCGCGCCGGTGATCGAGGTTTTCGGGGTCGTAGCGCTGGAACTCGTTGTCCTCCCACAGCGTCTCGAAGTGGGCGATGGCGCGTGCGAACAGGGCTGCCTGCGCGCGCTGTGTCAGCTTGACGGTCCACTCAAGACCGCCGGTGAGAGCGGCACCCGAGAGGTTGGCGCTGCCCACGTACGCCGAGCCAAAGCCGGTCTTGCGATGGAACAGCCATGCCTTGGCATGCAGGCGCGTGCGCCGACCGTCGAGCGACACACGCACCTCGCAGCCGGGCAGGCGTGCCAGTTCGTCGAGTGCGCGTACCTCGGTGACGTTGCCGTAGGTGGTGGTCAAGATGCGAATCCGCGTTGCCACTCGTCCGTCCGCAGCGAGCGCGGTGATTTGCTGCAGTACGTCTTGCAGCTTGCGCACGCCGGACACCGTGATGAAGCTCATCAAGATGTCGACCTGATCGACTGACGCCAGCTCGCGCCGGATCTCTTGAAGCAGCGAAGGCGTTCCCTTGCCGGCAGTGAAGAGCCAGGGTGCGGCCAATCCGACCTCGGGCGGTGTCGGGAACTGCCTGTCGTGTTGAATCGCCTTCAGCACACGCATCGGCGACGCGATCAAGTCGACAACATCGCCGGAGTTGTCCGCACCGGCTTCTGCCGCGAGGCGATGGCGTAGCTCCACCAACAAGGCATTGACGATCTCAAGTTGGCGCCTTGCCTTGTCGGCCTCGTCGCCCGACATGTCGTCCAGGATCGAGACCAGCTGGCGTGTGATCGCGTCGGCTAACAGCTCGGCCGCGCCGACTTTCAGCGCGTGGACATTGGCGTGACTCGGTTCGAGCCGCGCCACCAGCCCCTCTGTGAGCAACAGGTCGTAGAGTCCGTCGGGCAAAGTCATTGCGGCGCCCATGTCGGCTTCGGTGAATATCTATGCGTCGCCGCGAAGCATGAGGCGAACATGTACCGGTGCAGGTCAGAGCGCATGTGACTGCGGGTCTCATGCTGCAGCACGCCGCCAAGCTTCGGGTCGTGAAGCCAGTTCCGCAGATCTTCCGGCACTGCCCCGCCGAGTGCGATCTCTCGCTTGATGAACCGGCCGCCGAACGAATCGTAATTGGCAGCCTTGCGCCATGCGCCCAGCATCGCCGTTTCCAGATCGGTCCGGATGGGCAAGCGCCAGTCCTTCATGCCCTGGGGCGCAGACTTCACCACCGACAGCCAGGCCTCTTGGTTGTCCGGCTCTTTGGACAGGCGGCTGCGCAGGGCGGGCAATCCCGCCAACGCTTGCCTGACGTTGACCTTGCCATCAATGGCCTTCAACAAGAAGCGGCCGGGCTGGCGCAGGAGGATTGCAGCCGAAGCGGCCAAGTCAGACCGAATGCCAAAGAGAATGACGCGATGCCTGGCCTGCGGAACGCCGAACTTTTCGGCCTCGATCACGTAGTCCTGTGGCTGGAGTTTCGCTCCATCGACCACGAATGATCGAACGTGGTATTCGAATCCATTGCCTGGGGATCGCAGGTCAGCGAGGATGCGATCAAAGATGAGCAAGCCGCCGTGTCTGGACGTCAGCATTCCCTTGACGTTTTCCATCACGAACACGGCCGGACCAAACTCTCGAATGATCCGCAAATATTCGGTGTAAAGGAAGTGGCGCTTGTCGTTTTCAAACTTGACCGGGTCTGTGGGACGCAGACGAGCCCTGCCAGCCACCGAGTAGGCCTGGCAAGGCGGGCCACCGATCAGCACCCACTCTTTGGCTCCGCCAACCGCATCGCGTATCCAGCCATCAATCACCTTGTGCGGCGTGACACCAAGCTCAGCACACCTGGCTTCAGATGCGGCGACGCGAGCTTCCTCAGGGATTGAGCGATGGGCGAACAGCTCCGCGCGAGTAATGGCGCCTCGAACGTAGTCGTAGTAGCAGCCGGGAACGGCGCCCGTACGGAACTCCCGGAACAAGGCGCGCAGGGAAAGTGTCTTGTGGGCGACCTCGTCCTTTTCGACTGAGACCTTCACGTCGAAGCGCCGATCTCCTCGCCCATCGACGATGGACGAGAAGCCTTCGCCAAGCCCTCCTGGCCCAGCGAACAGATCAATTACAGGAATGGGGCTCTGCCGTGTCATTCGTTCTTGTTCTCGGGATTGGCAAGCGGCTGGGCGCTTCACACGGGCGATGGCTTCGCTCGTCATGTCGAAGTGGCCGAAGAATGCCCACCTGCCCTGGACAGGGCCGCCCTTGCTTGTTCTTGTGCGGATTCAGCGTTGCGTCGTGCGTATTTCAGCGATCATGGACGGTTGTTTCAGTCTGATCGTGGACGGCGAAACGGCAGCGTCGAAGAGGCGCTGGGGTAGCGCGCAAGCACTGGGTTTGAATGTAGCTCAATCGTCCACGATCAGCCTGAAACGGGCGTCCGTGGGAGGGGCGTTGGGGTCGGTTTCGGGGTCAGTTTTACCTCCTGGTTTTGGGCCCCTGCCAGGCCGCCGGAGGCGCCCCGACCGGGCATGTATTCATGCTCGGTCAAGCCCGCCGGCGGTGAGCGTTGGATGCGTCTGCGACGGCTCGGCGGCGCCGTCGTTGTCGCGCATTGAGCGGGTGCCCTTGAGCTCGATCTTGTGGCTGCTGTGCACGACGCGGTCGAGGATGGCGTCGGCCAAGGTCGGATCGTTGAGGTAGGTGTGCCAGGCCTTGACGGGCAGCTGGCTGGTGATCAAGGTCGAGCGCGTGCTGATGCGGTCGTCATTTCAGATAGAACGCGATCAGGTGCGGCGCCAGGTCTTGCGCAGCGATCTCGATCACCTGCGGGAAATCGATCATGTGTTGCAGCAGGGTGCGCTCGTAGTCACTGTCCAGCACGCTGACATCCGCATGCAGCAAGGCTTGGCGGTCGCCTCCCCATTGCGACAGCACGC
>JAYUHN010000435.1:0-3383 GCA_043766965.1 Ramlibacter sp.
CCCAGGCTGTATGCCGCATTGATGCGCAACCTGAACGTGCATATCGCGAACCGGCTTGATCTCGCGACCGGGCTCCTCAGAGCCCTGCAATAGGGCGCGTCAGTTTTTTGTGCAGAAGCTTGGGTGTTCAGGCGTCTGGTTTCACAACCGCCGCCAGCGCCAGCATGTCCTGATCCCGGCGCGCACGCTCGATGAACAGCGTCGCACCTTGCTCCGATGCCAGCGCCAATGCTGCTTCGAAGTCCTGACTGGCCGCGTCTTGGTCACCGCGCGCGAGCTGGAGCCGGCCGCGCGTTCGAAGGTACTCGGCGTCGAGCCATGTGTAACCGAACGCGATGTTTGGCGCGCCCAACTCCAATCCGTGCCATGCGTCGTCGAATGCCCCGGCTTCTTCGCAGGCTTGGGCGTAGACGATGTACCAGACTTTGGAATACACATGCCCGGTCACCAGCAGGTGTACACCTTGCTGCGCCAATGCCAGGCCTGGCTCGATGCGGCCCTGCTTCATCAAAGTGATGCCGCTGAACAGCGCAGCATGCCCCTGCCATTGCGTCAGCCCGTGTGATTCAGTCACGGCCTTGAGCTCGCTGGCGTAGCCTGCCAGCGCATCCGTGTCTCCAGAAAGGGCCGACGGAAAGCAGGCGGCAAAGGCGAGCGCCTGCACTAACGTGTGCGCGCGGCCATCCGCGCGCGCGGTGAGCAGAGCCTGCCCGCGCCAATAGCGTGCCTGGTCGGCCTGCGCCAAAATGGTGTAGCACTCGGCCAGCCCCACCCTCATCATGACGGCATGGTTGGCCGCGCCGATATGCACCAGTTGCTGGGCGTGGGCAGAGGGGTCGAACAGCGCCAAAAAACGCAGTGCCTCCTCAATCGCCTGCTGGAATTTACCCCAGAATACCAGCGTCGTGGCCAAATAACGGTGGGCGATCAGGCGATCCGTTTCACTGCCGCCTTCAGCCAAGGCACTGATCTGCAGCGCGAGCGCGTAACTCGCCGGCATGTTCCCGGCGGCCCCCAGCATGACGGTCTTCAGTGCCAGCGCGGGAATGAGGCTTGACTGCGTACCCAGCTTGTGGCTCAGTGCCGAGACGCGCTCGATCTCCTGCTCGACTTCGGTGGCGGTGAGGCCTTGCACCGCGATCAGGGGCCCGATCATGTTCAGCGCCAGATTGAACTCAAGCTTGTCGCGCGCGACATCCTGCGGCATGGTGCTGATCAGGGCCAGTGCGCGCCGGAAATACGCCAGCGCCTCCGCATAGGCGGAGCGTCGGTCCGCGTCGGCGGCGGCGAGATGCCATTGCGCAGCGGCGCGCGCCGTCTCGCCGGCCTCGGCGAAGTGCACGGCCATGATGTGCGGTAAAGCTGCGGCGATGGCCGGGAAGCTCGACTCCACGGTCGCTGCCACCAGACCGTGAAGGCGCACCCGGTCACGCCGCACCAGTTGCTGGTAAGCCGCTTCCCGGACCAGCAGATGCCTGAATGCAACCGCCTCCCCGAAGTTGCTGCGGCCACCGACAAACACCCCCGCTTCGAGCAGCTCAGCCACACACTGGCGCACGTCGGGCTCCGCCAGGGTTGAAATCGCCGCCAGCAAGGCAATCGGGAACTCGCGCCCCAGCACCGAGGCCGCAGGCGCGATTTCCCTGCCGTTTGTCACCCCGTCCAGCCGGGCCAGCAGCGACTCTGACAGAGTGGCTGGGATGCTGGCATTGGCCTCGTCGTCGCTCCCGTCTGCCGGGTTGCCGCGCGCGCGCTTGCCCGCAGGATCCAGGTAAGCACGGGTCAGTTCCTCGGCGTACAGCGGCACGCCATCGGACCGCAAGACGATGGCCTCAAGCACGCGCGCGGGCAACTGCCGGGGCGCAGCCATGGCGACGACGATCTGGCGCGTCTGCTCGGCGTCAAACCGGTCGAGTTGCACCAGGCCGACATGCGGCCCGGTCAGCCAGGGCGGATAGGGCCCCCCGCGTGAGGTCGCCACAAACAGCACGGGCATGCGCCGAAGCAGGGGCACGAAGCTGCCCAGCAGCTCGCTGGTCGACGGGTCGATCCACTGGATGTCTTCCACAACGACGACCGAACTTCGCGCTGCGGCTGCCTCCAGCAAACTGCCCAGCGCACGCAACATGCGCGTGCGTACTTCGAGCGAGCCGAGGCCCTCCAGCGCACAGTGCGGGGCGCGCTCGAGGCCGAGCAGTTCCGCCACCAGGCTCAGATGTTCGGGCACGAGCGGCCCGGCACGCTCGAGCAGCGTGGAAAGCTTTTGCAGCACGGCATCACGTCCGTCTTCCGACGACATGCCGGCGCTGCGCTCGATGTAGTCGCGCACCGGGTGCAGCGCAGACGCGACGTTATGGGGCGAGCACTGGAAGACCAGGCGCTCCGCCGCGCTCGCGCCGGTCAAGTCGCGCCCGAGCAACTCGAACAAGTGCTCCACCAGCCGGGATTTTCCGAGCCCGGCTTCGCCGCTGATCACCAGCAGCTGGCCGTCACCGGCCTGCGCGTCTGCAAGTCGGCTTGCGATGCGCCTGGTCTCACTCTCCCGCCCCATCAGGGAGATGCGCGCACGCCCGCCGTGCAGCGCCGCAAAGCGGCTGCGAACCTGACTTTCCCCCAACACCTGCCACAGCTTGGTGGGCTGCTGGAAGCCTTTCAGGTCGAACTGTCCCAGGTCACGGAACTGGAAAAGATCACCAAGTTGCTCCCGCGTCGAATCCGCGATCACCACCGCGTTGGCTTGGGCCTCGGACTGGGCACGCGCTGCCAGATTGGGGGCTTCGCCCACCGCGCTGAATTCGGCCAGCCCCCCGCTGGTGCTGACGAGCTTGCCCACCACCGTCAGGCCAGTGGCAATCCCGATGCGGACTTGCGGCCGCTGCCCGTCGACTGCCGGCAGGCCTGCAACGGCATCGATGATGCGCAGTGCCGCGCGCACGGCCTGCTCGCAGGCATGCTCGCTGGCTTTCGGGTAGCCGAAATAGGCCAGCACGCCATCGCCGAGGTATTGGGCGACCCAGCCGGTGTGGTCCTGAACCACCGCCGCAACGGCGGCACGGTAGCTGTCCAGAAATTCACGCAGTTCCTCCGGGTCGACGCGCGCAGACAAGGCGGTGGAACCCACCAGGTCGCAGAAGACCACCGTGATCTGCCGCCGTTGCACGGCCGATGCGGCCTGAATGAGAGCCGCGCCGGCTGGCGCGATGGACTCGGCTCCCACCGGCACCGCTGCGGGTGGGGCAAGGGCTGACGGCTGGTCCGGCGTGACGGCTGCCTGTGCATTGAGCGCCGCAATCGCATCGAGGAGGCGCCGCCGGTGGCCCACCGACACGATGCCCATGTCACGCAAGTCCTCCACGGTGAGCGACGGCAGCAACACCGCGTCG
>JAYUHN010000436.1:0-3374 GCA_043766965.1 Ramlibacter sp.
TCGGCGACCTCCTTTGCGCTCTTGGCCTTGGCGTACACCGCCTGCATCGCGCCGAGCGCGAAGCTGCGCCCCGAACCGATGCCCCAGAATTCCTTGAACTCGAACACTTCGCGATAACTGTAGAGGCCGTAGATACCGGTCGAGTTGGCGATCACCACGCTGAACTGGCTGGACTCGTACGGGTCGCTGTCTTCTTCCTTGGTCTGCAGGAAGAAGTTTTCTTTCAGGTAGGGATGCAGCTTGGTGAAGGTGTCGAAGACATCGTCCTTGCTACCCAGCTTGAGGAGCTCGCGCGGCATCGATGCCATGGCCTTGCGCAGCACCGGGAAGTGGGCCACCGTACCCGCCATCCCGACGTAGCTTGGGCCGCCTTCGGTCTCGACCTGAAAGATCTTGGTGTTGTCCTCGAACCGGTGGGCCAGGCGCGTGTCGCCGAAAGTCACGAGCGTATCGGCGGCAATGGCGACCTGCCCCGCCTTGCGCACGACCACGACTGTCGTCATTCAGCTGCGCTCCGTCACAGCAGCACGCGGCGGAAGTCCGCCAGGACAGCGCCGAGGTAGGCGTTGAACCGCGCCGCCGACGCGCCGTCGATCACGCGGTGGTCGTAAGAGAGCGAAAGCGGCAGGATCAGGCGCGGGACAAACTGCTTGCCGTCCCAGACCGGTTGCATGGCGCTGCGCGACAGGCCGAGGATGGCGAGCTCCGGGGCATTAATGATCGGTGTGAAGTGGGTGCCGCCGATGCCGCCCAGGGAACTGATCGAGAAGCAGCCGCCGCTCATGTCGGCCGGCGCCAGCTTGCCGTCGCGCGCCTTCTTCGCCAGCTCCCCCATCTCCTGGCTGAGCTGCAGGATGCCTTTCCTGTCCGCGTCCCGCAACACCGGAACGACCAGCCCGGTCGGCGTATCCGCGGCGAAGCCGATGTGGAAGTACTGCTTGAAAACCAGCTGGTCGCCGTCGAGGCTGGCGTTGAAGTCGGGAAATTTCTTCAGCGCCGAAACCACCGCCTTGATGACGAAAGCGAGCATCGTCACCTTCAGGCCGGCCTTCTCGTTCTCCTTGTTGGTGGCGACCCGGAACGCCTCCAGCTCGGTGATGTCCGCGTCGTCGTTGTTGGTGACGTGCGGGATCATCACCCAGTTGCGGTGCAGGTTGGCACCGCTGATCTTCTTGATCCGGCCCAGATCCTTGCGCTCCACCGGCCCGAACCTGGTGAAATCCACCTTCGGCCAGGGCAGCAGGTTCAATCCCGCCCCGCCGACCGCGCCCGCCGGCGCCTTGGCGCTGCCGTCCCGGGTCTGGGTCTCGCCCTTCATCACCGAACGAGTGAAGCCTTGCACGTCTTCCTGGGTGATGCGGCCTTTGGGACCGCTGCCCTTCACTTCCTCCAGCGGCACGCCAAGTTCGCGTGCGAACTTGCGCACCGATGGCGAAGCATGCGGCGGCGTTCCGGTCGTCGCCGCCGGTTCGTGCGGCGGCAGAGCAGCAGTCGGGGCGACCCGCCCACTCTGGCCGGCCGCCTGGCTTTGACCTGCCCCCTCCCCCGAGCCGGGGGAGGGCTGGGGTGGGGGCGAGCCATCCTGCCCCGAAGGGGACCTGATTGCGGTGCCTTCCAGCACCGCAATCAGGTCCCCGATGTTCAGCTTGTCGCCGAGTTTGACCTTCAGCGCCTTCACGACACCGCCGGCCGACGACGGGATTTCCATCGAGGCCTTGTCGGATTCGACGGTGACGAGCGATTGCTCCGGCTTGACGGTGTCACCCACTTTCACCAGCAATTCGATGACGGCGACGTCCTTGAAGTCGCCGATGTCCGGGACCCGGATCTCGACCGGTCCCGTTGCCGCCGGAGCGGCAATGGCGGACGAAGCAACCGGGGCTACGGGCGCGCCGGTTTTAGCTCCCTCCCCCGAGCCGGGGGAGGGTTGGGGTGGGGGCGAGCCAGCTTGCCCCGGAGGGGAGCTCTGAGTTGTGCCTTCAAGCACAACGATCAGCGACCCCTGCTTGACCTTGTCCCCGAGCTTGATCATCAATTGCTTGACGACGCCGGCAGCGGAGGACGGAATTTCCATCGAGGCCTTGTCGGACTCGACGGTCACCAATGACTGCTCCGCCTTCACGGTGTCGCCCGGCTTGACGAGCAGTTCGATGACCGAAACCTCGTCGAAGTCCCCGATATCCGGGACTTTCACTTCTATCAATGCCATGTTCTTGTGCTCCGGGTCGTCTCTTTTTTCTTCAGCGGTCAAGCGTACAGCGGATTGACCTTGTCGGCCTTGATGTTGTACTTGCCGATCGCCTCGGCGACCCGGGCGGCAGGCACCGTGCCCTCCTCGCTCAGCGCTTTCAGCGCCGCGACCACGATGTAATGGCGGTTGATCTCGAAATGCTCCCGCAGCTTGCTGCGGAAATCGCTGCGTCCGAAACCGTCCGTGCCCAGCACCTTGTAGATCCGGCCCCTGGGGATGAAGGCGCGGATCTGGTCGGCGAAAGCCTTCATGTAGTCGGTGGACGCCACCACCGGGCCACCGTGTTTTTCGAGTTGCTGGCTGACGAACGATACCCGCGGTTTCCCGGTGGGGTGCAACAGGTTGTAGCGCTCGACGTCCTGGCCATCGCGCGCCAGTTCGTTGAAGCTGGGGCAGCTCCAGACGTCGGCGACGACGCCCCAGTCTTTTTCCAGCAGCTCCTGCGCGGCGATCGATTCACGCAGGATCGTGCCGGACCCGAGCAGCTGCACGCGCGGCCCCGGGCCGGACGGTCCCTTCGGCAATCCCTTCGGACCATCCTTCAGCAGGTACATGCCCTTGATGATCTGCTCCTCGGTGCCGGGCTGCAGCCCGGGCATCGGGTAGTTTTCATTCAACAGCGTCAGGTAGTAGAAGACGTTCTCCTGCTTCTCCACCATGCGCTTCAAGCCGTGCTGCATGATCACGCCGACTTCATGCGCGAAGGTCGGGTCGTAGCTCACGCAGTTGGGGATGGTGCCGGCCAGGATCTGGCTGTGGCCGTCTTCGTGTTGCAGGCCCTCGCCGTTCAGCGTGGTGCGGCCCGACGTGCCACCCAGCAGGAAGCCGCGGGCCTGCATGTCGCCCGCCGCCCACGCGAGGTCGCCGATGCGCTGGAACCCGAACATCGAGTAGTAGACGAAGAACGGCACCATGATCCGGTTGCTGGTCGAGTACGAAGTGGCAGCGGCGATCCAGCTGGCCATGCCGCCGGCCTCGTTGATGCCTTCCTGCAGAATCTGGCCCGACTGGTCTTCCTTGTAGTACGAGACCTGGTCGCGGTCCTGCGGCGTGTACTTCTGGCCTTCCACGTTGTAGATGCCGATCTGGCGGAACAGGCCTTCCATGCCGAAGGTGCGCGCTT
>JAYUHN010000437.1:0-3358 GCA_043766965.1 Ramlibacter sp.
GCCTTCACCTTGTCGCGCAAGAGCCCGAACCACACCGGCGTG
This sequence comes from Ramlibacter sp., assembly GCA_043766965.1. Lineage (GTDB taxonomy): Bacteria > Pseudomonadota > Gammaproteobacteria > Burkholderiales > Burkholderiaceae_C > Ramlibacter. Next base: position 43 of record JAYUHN010000437.1, read on the forward strand.
CTGAGCGAAGAGGAATACTGCCGCATCTTTGCCACCGCCACGGGCATTTACGGCACCACGCTCGACTACGTCCAGGCCACGGTGGATGAACTGCGCCGGCACGACATCCATGACCGCCAGCTCGAGCGGCTGCTGCGGCTGGCACGCAGATCGCGCTGAAGCGTCAGCGCGACAACGTGCGCGCGGCGCGGTCCAGATCCTGCACCGTGTCGATGTCGGTGACGATGCCGGGATCGTCCAGGTCGAGTTCGAGCGCGCGCTTCGCATCCCGCTGCGCACGAACGATGGACGCCGCCCCCTGCGGACCGGCCAATGCCAGCAGCGCAGCGGCGCAATCGGCCCCGAATGCCACGGGGTGGCCCTGCACCCCCCGGTACATCGGCAGCACCACACCACGACCAGCCACAGCGGCGGCGACTTGCCTGATGCTGTCGGGGCTCACCAACGGCAGGTCGCCCGGCAGGATCAGCCAGCCGCCGGCGCCGCGGGTGGCGCGCACGCCGGCGGCGATCGAGTCGCCCATGCCTTCGTGGCCCGCGTCCTCCAGATGCCAGGGCAGGCCGCTGGCGCGCACCGCATCCAGCGTCCATTGCAGCACCGGCTTGCCGTCCAGCAAGGCCAGCAGCTTGGAGCCGCGGCCGCCGGAGGCAACGAAGCGGTCACCCCGTCCCGACGCCAGCACGACGATGGCGGGGCCCGCTCCTGCGGGCCCGTTCACGCCGCGCGGATGGCCTCGGCCGTGATCGGCAGCTTGCGCACCCGCTTGCCGCTGATCGCAAACACCGCGTTGGCGACTGCAGGGGCCACCAGGGCAGTGGCCGGCTCCCCGATGCCGCCGGGCTTTTCAGTGCTCTCGACCAGCACGATGTCGATGGCGGGGACTTCGTTCATCCGGAGCATCGGATAGTCGTGGAAGTTGGTCTGCTGCACGCGTCCATCGACCAGCGTGATCTGCTGCAGCAAGCCCGCGGACAGGCCGAACACGATGCTGGACTGGATCTGTGCTTCGACCGTATCGGGGTTGACCATCCGGCCGAGATCCGCGGCCACCGTGAAGCGGTGCACCTTCACTTCGCCCTTGACCAGCGACACCTCGGCCACTTGCGCCATGTATGTGTCGTAGCCCTCCATCAATGCGATCCCGCGGGCCCGGCCCGCCGGCAACGGCTTGCCCCACCCGGATTTTTCCGCGGCGAGTTTCAGCACGTTGGCAAAGCGCGGCTTGTTCGCCAGCAGCGCCATCCGGTATGCGTACGGGTCCTTGCCCGCCGCAGCCGCCAGCTCGTCGATGAAGCTCTCGTTGGCGAAGGCGTTCATGTTGTGGCTGACGGCGCGCCAGTAGCCCACGCGATAGCCCGTGTCGTGGATGATGAGGTCGTGCTGGGTGTTGGCGATCTCGTACGGCGCCACGGCGGCCTCCGCCATGAAACCGTCGAACCCCCCTTTCGGAGAGCCGAAAGCACGTTCGGTCACCGACTGCGATGCGACCTGGAAGTGCATCGCGACCGGCTGGCCTGCGGCGTCCACTCCGGCCTGAAGGCGATTGACGCCGATCGGGCGGTAGAAGTCGTGAGTCATGTCGTCCTCACGCGACCACAGCAGCTTGACCGGCCGGCCGACGGCCTTGGAGATCTGCGCCGCCTGAGTGATGAAGTCGAGTTCGATCCGGCGCCCGAAGCCGCCGCCGAGAAAGGTGGTCTTGAGGGTCACGTCTTCCGGCTTGATTCCCAGTGCCGCTGCGGCCGCGCCCTGCGCCCCTTCCTGGAACTGCGTCGGCCCGATCAGGAGCACCTTGCCGTCCTTGTAGCTGGCGGTGAAATTCATCGGTTCGAGCGGCGCGTGCGCCTGCAACGGCGACACGTATTCGGCCGTCATCACTTTGGAAGCGCCCTTCATCGCCCCCGCCATATCGCCCACCGGCTTCCCGATCGGAAGCGCCGCCCCGGACGTCAGCGCGGCGCGGGTCGATGCCAGCATGCTGTTGTGGTCCTGCTTGGCGAACGGCCCCATGTCCCAGCTGGTGACGACTGCTTCGCGGGCCTTCTTGGCGTGCCAGTACGAGTCGGCCACCACGGCCACGCCGTCGGCGACCTGCACCACGTCGATCACACCCGGCATCGACTTCGCCTTGGCGGCGTCGAAACTCACCAGCTTGCCGCCGATCACGGGGCACTGCTCGAGCGACGCGTAAACCATCCCCGGCAGCTTGACGTCGATGCCGAATTCGGCCGTCCCGTTGACCTTGGCCGGAGTATCGAGCCGGCGCGTGCGCTTGCCGACAATCGTGAAGTCCTTCGGGTCCTTCATCGGCGGCGACTCTGGAACCGGCAGCCGCGACGCCGCTTCCGCCAGCTCGCCATAAGTCGCCTTGCGGTTGCCGGGGCCGTACACAACGCCGCCTTCCGCACGCAATTGGTCACGGCCCACATTCCAGCGAGCGCTGGCGGCGGACAGCAACATCTCGCGCACCTGGGCTCCGCCGACGCGCAGTTTTTCCCAGCCTTCCCGCACCGAGGTCGACCCGCCCGTGATCTGGGCACCTAGCAGGGCGTTCTTGTAAGCCGCGTCGGGCGGCGCGATCGCGACCTGGATCTGTCGCAGGTCGACGTTCAGTTCTTCCGCCAGCAGCATCGGCATCGACGTGTACACGCCCTGGCCCATTTCGGAGCGGGCCGAAAACAACGTGATTGTGTTGTCGTCCGCGATATGGACCCAGGCATTCGGGGTGAAGACCGTGCCGGCGGCCTGCGCGCCCTGCTTCGATCCCGGCATCGTCAGCCCCAGCATCAGGCCTCCGGACGCCAGGCCCGAGGCGATGATGAAATCACGGCGTGAGGTTTGTGTGTTGGTGTTCATGGTGCTTCTCCTCAGGCTTTACGCATGGAACTGGCGGCATCCTTGATCGCCGCCTTGATGCGCGGGTAGGTGCCGCAACGGCAGATGTTGCCGCTCATGGCGGCATCAATGTCCGCGTCGGTAGGGTTTTTGTTGCTGTTCAGCAGCGCGGCAGCGCTCATCAGCTGACCCGACTGGCAGTACCCGCATTGCGGCACGTCATGCTTGATCCAGGCGACCTGCAACGGGTGCGTGCTGGTTTTCGACAGACCTTCAATCGTCGCAATTTTTTGCCCTATCGCTGCCGACAACGGCGTCTGGCACGACCGCACGGGCTGGCCGTTCAAGTGCACCGTACACGCCCCGCACAACGCCGCGCCGCAACCAAATTTGGTGCCTGTCATGCCCAGCTCATCGCGAATGACCCACAGTAAAGGGGTATCCGCCTCGGCGTTCACGGCGACTGTGCGGCCGTTCACAT
>JAYUHN010000438.1:0-3357 GCA_043766965.1 Ramlibacter sp.
CGTAGTCGTTTTCGACCAGCGCTTTTTCCGGCAGGTCCGGCAGCTGGAAAAACCACCAATGGAACGAGCGGTGGATGTGCTTCGGTTCCAGCATGCTGCTGGCCACCCTTGCCGGATGCGGCACCGCCATCACGACCGCGCGGCGGATCAGTTCCGGGAAAGCGGCGAGCACCGCGTACGAAATGATCGCCCCCCAGTCCTGGCCCACCAGGTGCACCGGCTTGCCGCCGCCGAGGACCCGGATCAGTTCGGCGACATCTTTCGCCAGCGTGGCCTTGTCGTAAAAGCCATCGGCAGGAATGGCGCTCGGATGGTAGCCGCGCAGGTACGGGGCGACGGCGCGGTAACCGCCGGCCGCCAGTGCCGGCAGCTGATGGTCCCAGGTGCGCGCCGTGTCCGGAAAGCCGTGAAGCAGGATGACGAGGGGCCCGCTGCCTTGTTCGACGTAAGCGAAGTCGATTCCGTTTGCGTGCACGCGGTTCATGGGGGGTACCTGCTCAGCCTTTGGGTTGCTCAAGGATAGCCCGTTGCCCGCTTTCCCACGCTGGTAGCTCCGGCGCCTTCCGGTTTTCTTCTACGATGGGCCCATGGCCGACTGGAGGTACCCGTGCGCTTGATCTTTTCCCTCATCTCGCTTGTCACTATTTCGCTGCTCGCAGGTTGTTCGACCGCGGCCGCGGTAGGTGATGCCTGGACCTGGGACCCGACCCGCATGCAGGCGGAACGCATGCGACTGGTCTTGTCGCCCGACGAACTGTCGGCGCTCACCAACCGGACGGCCGACTTGCAGCTGCAACTCAACGGGATCCGGTCCCGCATCGGTTTGGAGGCGGACATGCGCGCCCGCCAGGGCCTGTATGAAGATTTGCACCGGGTCGGGCGGCAACTCTCGCCACTGGAGCGCCAGCTCATGGCCGCCGCCCCGGCGCGATAGCGCACCGGGACGCAGCGCAACCGATGCAACTGCAGGAGGTTCTTTACTCGCAGGGTTTCGGCACCCGGCGAATCTGCGCCGGCCTGATCCAGCAGGGCCTGGTCACGGTCGCGGCGAGCATCCAGTCCAATCCGGCGACCGAGGTGGAGCCGGTAGGATTTCGCTTCACGGTGCAAGGCCGGGCGTGGCAGTTCCACGAGCGGGCGTACCTGATGCTGCACAAACCGGCCGGCACCGAATGCTCGCAGAAGCCTTCGACCTATCCGGGCATCTATACATTGCTGCCGGCGCCGTTGCGGCAGCGGCCGCAAAAAGGCGCAGTACAGGGCGTGCAGGCGGTCGGTCGGCTGGACCATGACACCACTGGCCTGCTGTTGTTGACGGACGATGGGCAATTCATCCACCGCATGAATTCGCCGCGTCATCACGTGCCGAAAGTCTACGAAGTGACCACCCGGCATCCGCTCGACCCGTCCCAGATCGGCAAGTTGCTGGAAGGCGTGGTGCTGGACGACGACCCGCGGCCGGTCCGTGCTGCTGCCTGTGAAATCATCGGCAGCCATCACCTGCGGCTGACGCTGACCGAAGGCAAATACCACCAGGTGAAGCGAATGCTGGCCGCAGTAAGCAACCGCGTCGAGGGGCTGCATCGTTCGAGCATCGGCGCGCTGGTGCTGCCCGATGACCTGGCACCCGGCCAGTGGCGCTGGCTGCGCGACGGGGAACTTGCGGCATTGCGGGCCTGACGGACTTAGGGCAGTCCTGACAAAAAGTCCACCACCAGCTGGCTGGTGAGAGCCGGCTGGTCCTTGTGTGGCGAGTGGCCGCAGCGCGCCAGCTTTTCCATCGCGAAACGCCCCTGCGTCGGTGCGATCTCCTCGATCTGGCGCATGGTTCCGTAAGCGTCGTCCAGGCCCTGCATCGCCAGCAGTGGAGCGCGGATCAGGTGGCACTGCGGGCGGATATCGAAGTCACGAAACGCAGGGCTGAGCCAGACATCGTTCCACTGCCAGAACGCACCATCGACGTCGGCGTGGTAACCGCCCAGACGGTCCTTCAGTTCAGTCCGGTAGGCGTCGCGTGAAGCCTTGATCGAGCGCAGCGAAAGCTCTTCGACCAGCACATGCGGCGCCATGACGATGCAGGCGCTGACCGGGTGGCGGCTGGCATGCAGCAAGGCGATGCTGCCCCCGTCGGAATGTCCCAGCAGCACCGGTTGCGCGATGCCCAGGGCCGCGAGCAATCCGGGCAGCACCTCCCACGCTTCACGCTGCATGTAGTCCGGCGCCAGCCGTCCGGCGCCGCGGACGTCCGGCACCGGGTCGGAATTGCCGTAGCCCCGGCGCGAATAGACGATGCCGCCGCGACCGGCTGCGGCGCAGACCTGGGCCGGCCAGTCACGCCACATGGCGACGGATCCCAGGCCTTCATGCAGAAAAACCATTGGCGCCCGCTCCGATCGGCCGGAAAGGCGCTGCACTTCGAGGCCCACACCGTCGATCTCGATCCGTTCCATCGCGACATGGTACGGGCTGGCGGCGGCGCGGCGGCCGTGTCCGCGATTGCGCCCGACAGGGTGCCTACCCGGTAGCATCGGGGGATGTCCAGCCCCCACGTTCCTGAAACGCGTACCGTCGGTCTCGTGATCGTCGGCGATGAAATCCTGTCGGGCAAGCGCGCCGACAAGCACATGCCCAGGTTGATCGAGCTGCTGGGCGTGCGCGGACTGCGGCTGGACTGGGCCGACTATGTCGGCGATGCGCCGGATCGCATCACGGCCACGCTCAAGCGCGCGTTCGCCTCCGGCGACGTGGTGTTTTCATGCGGCGGCATCGGCGCCACGCCGGACGACCATACCCGCCAGTGCGCCGGCCGCGCGCTCGGCGTCGGGCTCGAGCTTCATCCCATGGCGGAAGTGCTGATCCGCGAACGGATGCAGGACATCGCGAAGGAACAGGGCACGACCTACGTCCCCGACCGCCCCGACAACATCCACCGCCTGAACATGGGCGTGTTCCCGAAAGGCGCCCGGCTCATTCCGAATCCGTATAACAAGATCCCTGGCTTCAGCATCGGCGACGTGCACTTCGTCCCGGGCTTTCCCGTGATGGCCTGGCCGATGATGGAGTGGGTGCTCGACCAGCAGTATCCGCATCTGTTCCGGCAGTCGGCGTACATCGAAAAGTCGGTGATCGTGTTCGGCGCGATGGAAGCCGCGTTGACGCCCCTCATGGAAGAGCTGGAGCGCGATCACGCGGGCGTCAAGGTGTTCAGCCTGCCGAGCGTCGACCACCCGGACTATGGACGCCACATCGACCTCGGGGTGAAGGGTGAGCCGGACCGGGTCGCCCCGGCCTATCTCCAGCTGCTGGCCGGTCTGCGGCACCTGGGCGTTCGGCTCGGCCCCGAGCTGGTGCGTTAAC
>JAYUHN010000439.1:0-8842 GCA_043766965.1 Ramlibacter sp.
AGGCCGCTATGACCGAAATGCGCAACGTCGAGCAGGACCTCTCGCGCTTCCGGCTGCGGGTGCTGGCGGTGAGCATCGTGGTGCTGGTGTCGTTCCTGCTGCTGGCGGTGCGGCTGGTCTACCTGCAGGTGGTACGGCACGAGGACCTGAGCGAGCAGGCTGAAAACAACCGCACCGCGATCGTCCCGATCGTTCCGAACCGCGGCCTGATCCTGGACCGCAACGGCATCGTGCTGGCCAGCAACTATTCGGCCTATACGCTGGAGATCACGCCATCGCGCATGGGCGAAGCCGGCCTCGACAAAACCATCGAGGCGCTTGGCCAGGTGATCGAGATCCAGGCCCGGGACAAGCGGCGCTTCCGCAAGCTGCTGGACGAATCCAAGAGCTTCGAGTCGCTGCCGATCCGCACCCGCCTGACCGACGAGGAGGTGGCGCGCTTCGCGGCGCAGCGTTATCGCTTTCCCGGCGTCGACATCAAGGCGCGCCTGTTCCGCAACTATCCCTGGGGCGAACTGGCCAGCCACGTGATCGGCTACATCGGGCGCATCAACCAGTCGGAGAAGGAGCGCATCGACGAAGGCGAGGACGAGGCGAACTACCGCGGCACCGAGTACATCGGCAAGCTCGGGGTCGAGCAGAGTTACGAGCAGCAGTTGCACGGCATCACCGGTGTCGAGCAGATGGAAACTTCGGCCGGCGGGCGTGCGGTGCGCCGCCTCGCCAGCAACCCGGCGACGCCGGGCAACACGGTCGTGATGTCGATCGACATCAAGCTGCAAAAGCTGATCGAGGACCTGTACGGAGACCGGCGCGGCGCCCTGGTGGCGATCGATCCGAAGACCGGCGAAGTGCTGGCCTTCGTCAGCAAGCCGACCTTCGACCCGAACCTGTTCGTCGAGGGCATCGACAGCGAGAACTGGCAGGCGCTGAACGAATCGCTCGACAAGCCGCTGCTCAATCGCGCCCTGCGCGGCACCTATCCGCCCGGCTCCACCTACAAGCCGTTCATGGCTCTCGCGGCACTTGAAACCGGCAAGCGCACGCCCCACCAGACCACATTCGATCCGGGTTACTTCATGTTCGGCGGCCACCGCTTTCGGGACGACAAGGAAGGCGGGCATGGCACGGTGGACATGTACAAATCGATCGTGCAGTCGTGCGACACCTACTACTACGTGCTGGCCAACGACCTCGGGGTCGACCTGATGCACGAGCAGATGCAGCACTTCGGTTTCGGCGACCTCACCGGCATCGACATCCTGGGCGAGGCCCGCGGCCTGCTGCCTTCGACCCGCTGGAAGCGCTCCGCGTACCGCAAGCCGGAACAGCAGAAGTGGTACCTGGGAGAAACCATTTCGCTGGGCATCGGCCAGGGCTACAACAACTTCACGATCTTGCAGCTCGCGCTGGCGACCAGCACCATGGCCAACAACGGCCTGAAGATGAAGCCGCACCTGGTGCACGAGGTGGTGGACATCGTCACCAAGACGCCCCGGACCACCGCCTACCAGTCCACCGGCCAGCTGACGGCGAAGCCCGAAAACATCGCGGTGGTCCGCAATGCGATGGTGGGCGTGAATATCGAAGGCACGTCGGCGGCGGCATTTCGCGGCGCGCCGTACACCAGCGGCGGCAAGACCGGCACCGCCCAGGTGATCCAGATCAAGCAGGGAGAAAAGTACAACTCCTCGCAGGTGGACGAGCGGCACCGCGACCACGCGTTGTTCATCGCCTATGCGCCGGCCGAGGATCCCAGGATCGCGATCGCCATGGTGGTGGAGAACGCCGGCTTCGGAGCGCAGAATGCGGCGCCGATCGCGCGCCGCGCGTTCGACTACTGGCTGAAGGGCCTGTACCCCAGCGAAGCAGACCTTGCCGCGGTACGCAAGGGCCAGGCGACCGTGCCGATCGGCAAGCAACGCGACGCAGCGGAAGCGGCATGGCCGCCCAATGGAAGCGCGGCTTCGGCAGCAGCGGCGACCGCCGTTGCAATGGCGGCGGCGGGGCCAGCCGTGATCGTGCCACCCGCCGCCGCCCCACCCGCGTCGCTGGAGGCCGTGGTCTCGGCCTCGTTACCGGCCTCAGCAGTGCCTGCAGTCACCGCGCCACCTGCTGCGCCTGCTTCGGCCGCAGCCGCCGCGGCCGCGAAACCAATGGCTTCAGCCGCAGCGAAACCCAAGCCCAAGCCAAAGGCGACCGTCGTGCGGGAACTGGCTGTGACGCCTGCGACCGGCTCGGCCACAGGAAGCGCGCAAGCGCCCGCGCCCCTCGCCATGGAGCCGGTCCCGCAATAGCGCCTCGAGTGCCTACCTCGCGGGCAGTGCCCGCCGCAGCCAGCCGCCCACCGCATCGGGCATGCGCCGCACATGTCCCGGCAAGTGGCCATCCGGAAATCCGACATGGCCGCCTTGTTCCGGTTGCCACAGGATGACGTGCGGGCCGACATCCGCCGCGGCGGGCAGGCTCGAAGCCGGAACGAACGGATCGTTGCGCGCGTTCAGTACCAGCGCCGGGATGCGGATCCGGTGCAGGTGCTGTTTGGCCGACGCGCGCGCATAGTAGTCCGCCGCGTCCTTGAACCCGTGCAACGGCGCGGTGAATATATCGTCGAAATCCCGCAGGTCGCGGGCCGCCCGCATCCGCTCGCCATCGAACAGGCCGGGATGCTGTTGCAGCTTGGCGAGCGCTTTGCGTTTCATGGTCCGCATGAACATCGTCGTGTACACCAGACGGTTGAAGCCCCGTCCGATGGCGCGGCCACCCGCGGCCAGGTCGACCGGCGAGCACACCGCCGCCACGGCATTGACGCTGCCGCCCGCGCGATCGCCCGCCTCCGCTGCCCAACGCAGCAGGGCATTGCCGCCCAGCGACACTCCGACAGCGACGATGAGGCCCGCCTGCGACTCGCGCAGCCGCCGCAGTATCCAGCCGATCTCTTCGTGGTCGCCGGAATGGTAGGCGCGTGGCGCGTGATTCAGCTCGCCGCCGCAACCGCGGAAATGCGGCACGGCGAACGCCATGCCGTGCTGGCGCGCGTCGTCGGCGAACGCTTCCGCGTAATGGCTGCGCGAAGAGCCCTCGAGGCCGTGGAACAGAACCAGCAGGGGAGAACCGACGGGGGCATCCACCAGCCAGTCCACGTCGATGAAATCCCGGTCCGGGGTGGTCCACCGTTCGCGGCGGTACTCGGCGCGGGGGCCGTGGCGGCGGCGCGCATACAGGGCCGGCCAGATGGTCTGCAGGTTGCCGCCCGGCAACCACCACGGCGCCGCATAGTCCATGGTGGCCGGATGCGGGACCGCAGCTTCGATCAGTGCAGCACCTGCGGCGAAGCGGACACTTCCTGCACTTCGCTCTCGGTCCCCGGGCTGGCGTGATGCGCCACCATGCGCCAGCCCTGCGCCGTCTTCAGGTAAACGTTGGTGGCGACGACCCACGCATTCCTCGGTCCTTCCGCTGACGCGACCTCGACCCGCTCGAGCAGGTTGTGCACCGCGCTCGCCAGCGACTCGGTCTTGCGGACGCGTTCCGGCCAGGCCCGGATGGTGCCGTTGGCGAACATCGCATCGAAGGTTGCGCGGATCGCCCCCGGGCCGATGATGCGCGGCCCGCCGGGATGGATGCACACGATCTCGTCTTCATCGGCCCAGCAGGCCATGAGCTTGTCGATGTCGGCTGTCTGCAAGGCTTCGTAGAAGGCGGCCTCGATGTCGTCGGGGGTGCCCTGCAGATTGGCGGCCTGGATTTTGGTCTTGCGCATGTGAGGTGAGCCGGGGCCGGTGGCGCCCATGGAGATTCTGCCTGCTTTCAGGCACCGAGCCAGGCGTCGACGGCGAGCTGCATGTCGCCCCGGGCGGCGCGCCAGACCAACTCCGGCGCCGCGACGTGAATTCCCGGCGGTGCGATCCGCAACGCCAGATGCACCAGTTCGGCGACCTTGGCGGCGCGCGCCGGCTGTTCACTGCCCGGCACCATGTAGCGCAGCACCGACAGCATCCAGTGCGCGACCCGGCCGGGAAAGCTCGCGGGCCGGGCGCGGCCGGGCTTTTGCGCCGAGCGGACGAACAACACCCGGTCGAAGCCCAGCGCGGCAACCGCCTGTTCATCGAGGCTGGCCAGTCCACGCTTGAGCGCTTCGGGCAGGCGCCCCTGCGCATGCGGCAACACCACCGCCAGCGTCGTCACGCCGCAGCGGAGCATCCAGCCGGCCAGTGGCTGGAGCTGGTCGGGCCTGGGCGTCCACAACGCCCGTTCGCGGTCATAGAAGAGCCGGGGCGGATCGAACAGGATGACGCCGGTCTGCGCCGGCAGCAACGGCCACTCGCGATCGACCTCCGGCGGCACGACGATGCAGGCGACTCCGCGCAGCGCCTCGGTGATCGGTTCGCGCGTCAGCACCCGGATGACTCCGTACTGGCCAGAGCCGGCCAGCCGCCGCAGCATCTCATTGCCCAGCAGGCCTGCTGCGCCTGCCATCAGCACTGCGGATGGAGTTCCCGTGGGAGACAGCCGCCGGACGGCTGCGCCCAGGACTTGATTCGGCTCCGGCTGCATCCATCTATGCTACCGTCGGCACTCCCGAAAAAAGGACGATCCATGAAACGGTGGTTACTCTGCATCGCTGCGGTGCTGGCCCTGAGCGGCTGCGGCTACAACGATTTCCAGCGACTGGATGAAGGCAGCAAGTCGGCATGGAGCGAGGTGCTGAACCAATACCAGCGGCGCGCCGACCTGGTGCCCAACCTGGTTGCCACGGTCAAGGGAGAAGCCGGTTTCGAGCAGGACACGCTGACCAAGGTGATCGAAGCCAGGGCCAAGGCCACTTCGATCCAGGTCACGCCCGAAACGCTGAACGATCCGGCTGCCTTCCAGAAATTCCAGCAGGCGCAAAGCCAGCTCTCGAGCGCGCTCAGCCGCCTGCTGGTGGTGAGCGAACGCTACCCCGACCTGAAAGCCAACCAGAGCTTCCGTGACTTGCGGGTGCAGCTGGAAGGCACGGAGAACCGCATTACCGTGGCGCGCAACCGCTATATCGCCAGCGTGCAGGAGTACAACGTGCTGGCCCGCAGCTTCCCGACCAACCTGACCGGCAAAGTATTCGGCTATGCGCCCAAGCCGGTGTTCTCGGTGCAGAACGAAGCGCAGATCTCGGCGCCGCCGCAGGTCGACTTCGGAACCAAGAAATAGCGATGACTGTCATTGCGGGCTTGACCCGCAATCCTTGGCCCCACTGCATGCTGGCATGGATTCCGGGTCGAGCCCGGGATGACAGCCTGTGAGGAGCTTGACGCCTTTCCAGTGGCCTACGTCGTCTGTGAGACGACTTGGCGTGTTTCTGTTGATCGCGTTGATTGGCTTCGCGGCCATTGGCCAGGGGGTGCTCCCAGTCCCCGCGCTCACCGCGCGCGTCATCGACACCACCGGCACGCTGGACGCGATCCAGGTCAAGGGCCTGGACGACAAGCTGGCGGCGTTCGAGCGCGAGAAGGGAACGCAGATTGCCTTTCTGATCGTGCCAACCACCCAGCCCGAGGACATCGCGAGCTACGCCAACCGGGTCGCCAACGAGTGGAAGATCGGCCGCAAGGCGGTCGGTGACGGCGTGCTGTTGGTGGTGGCGAAGAACGATCGCAAGGTTCGCATCGAAGTCGCGAAGACGCTCGAAGGCGCGATCCCGGACCTGGCGGCGCAGCAGATCATCGACGAGGCGATCACACCGAATTTCCGCAAGGACGATTACGCAGGCGGCCTGCAAGCCGCAGCCGACCAGATGATTGCACGCATCAAGGGTGAGACGCTTCCGGCCCCAGCGGCGGCCAGCCGCCAGCGCGATTCGGGCCGCAACGGTGCCGGCGGCTTCAACTGGACGGATCTGGCGATCTTCCTGTTCTTCGCGGTGCCGGTCGCGGGCGCGGTGCTGCGCAGCGTCCTCGGACGCAAGCTCGGCGCACTGGCGGTGGGTGGCGGCGTTGGCGCCATCGCGATGTTCATCACCTCCAGCCTGCTGGTCGCGGGCATCGCCGGCGTCGTCGCCTTGCTGTATTCGCTGCTGACGGGTGGCATGGCGGCAATGGGCGGGCGGCGCTCGCCGTGGATCGGGGGCCTGGGCGGCATGGGCGGTGGCTGGGGCTCCGGCGGCGGCTCCTCAGGCGGAGGAGGCGGGGGCGGCTTCAGTTCCGGTGGCGGCGGCAATTTTGGCGGCGGCGGCGCATCGGGCAGCTGGTGATGGCGCGCACGTCCTTGGTGTCGCGGGCGACACGGCTGTTACGGCACCGCTGGCTGGACCAGGCCGACACCCAAAAGGCCATTCCCCCAGCAATGCTGCAGCGGCTGATGCAGCGCGTCGCTGCCAGCGAAGCGCGACACAGCGGCGAGATCCGCATCTGCGTCGAGGCCAGCCTGCCCTCCAGCTACGTGTGGCGTGACGCCACGGCACGGGAACGGGCAGTTGCCATGTTCGCGAAGCTGCGCGTCTGGGACACGCGACACAACAACGGCGTGCTGGTGTACCTGCTGCTGGCCGAACGCGCCATTGAAATCGTCGCCGACCGGGGCATTGGCGAGCGCGTGCCGAACGCGCAGTGGACGGCCATGGTGGCGCGGATGGGCGCCGCATTCCGGGAAGGCCGCTTCGAAGACGGCCTGACGCAGTCGCTGGAGGAAGTGTCGGGAGTGCTGGTGCAGCACTTCCCCCTGGCGCCCGGCGAAACCACCAGCAACGAGCTGCCAGACAAACCGACCCTGCTCTGAGGCGCGGAATGCGGGGCCTCTTGACATGGGTCAAACCCGGCGCGTCCGCGCAGCATGACCATGGAGCTTCATCCCAGGAGCAAACCATATTTCCCACCAGAGCCGACTTCCGCATCAGCGCCAGCCACTTCGACCTGACGCAAGGATGGAACATCCTGCGCATCATCTCGGGTGCGTTCATGTTTCCGCACGCCGCCAGCAAGTTCACCAATGGTGCGCTCACCGTCGGGACGCTCGGCTTCTTTGCAAAAGCCGGCATGCAGCCGCCGGAATTCTGGGTCTGGCTGGCTGCGATCGTGGAAGTGCTGTCGGGCATCGCGCTGGTGCTGGGCGTATGCACCCGGTATGCCGCCGTTGCTGCCGCCGGAGCCCTCGCAGTGGCTGTGTATGCGCTACAGACGGTGAAAGGCTTCGGCTGGACCTGGAACACCGGGGGCTATGAATATCCGGTGTTCTGGGGCCTGGTGTGCGTCGCCATCGCCATCGAAGCCTGGAAGCTCGAACTGGCGCCCCGGGCCGCCCGTGCGGTGGGATTGCCGAAATTCGCCTGAGGCCGGTGGGGGACAGAGCTGAAGGTCTGTCCCACAAGGTCATCTATCTTTTATCCCGGAATCGCCGGAGCGCCTGGATTTGCGCGGCGAGCACCGCCAGCTCGGACTGGGCCCGGGCGATGTCGATGTCGCCCTTCGCATTGCGCAGCGCTTCCTCGGCGGCGGCGCGGGCGGTATTGGCCTTGTCTTCGTCCAGGTCCTTGCCGCGGATGGCGGTGTCGGACAGCACGGTGACTGTCGTCGGCTGCACTTCGAGAATGCCGCCGGCGACGAAGACGAATTCTTCGGTGCCGTCGGCCATCTCGATGCGCACCGAGCCCGGCCGGATGCGGGTGATCAGCGGCGTGTGGCGCGGAAAGATGCCCAGCTCGCCGGCCTCGCCCGGCAGCGCAACGAAACGCGCCTCGCCGGAGAAGATCGACTCCTCGGCGCTGACGACGTCGACGTGGATCGTGTGGGTTGAATCAACCATATGTTCCTTGGTTCGATGACGCGGGCAAAGCCGGCATGACTTCGTCGCTGCGCTACCTCAATGACAAATGACCCGGAATCCGGTCATGCGCGAAGCGCGTCATTCAAGGCGCAGCCGAAGTCATTTGTCATTCGTCATTTCTGATCAGTTGAGGACAGAGCAGTACGCTGACGCTCACTGGTCTGTCCCGCAATTAAACTTTTTTCGCCTTCTCGAAAGCCTCGTCAATGGTGCCGACCATGTAGAACGCCTGCTCGGGCAGGTGGTCGCACTCGCCGGCGGTGATCATCTTGAAGCCGCGGATGGTCTCCGACAGCGGCACGTACTTTCCTGGCGAGCCGGTGAACACCTCTGCCACGTGGAACGGCTGCGACAGGAAGCGCTGGATCTTGCGGGCGCGGGCTACGGCCAGCTTGTCTTCCGGCGCCAGTTCGTCCATGCCCAGAATGGCGATGATGTCGCGCAATTCCTTGTAGCGCTGCAGCGTGTTCTGCACGGCGCGCGCGGTGTCGTAGTGGTCCTGGCCCACGACGTCGGGGGACAGCTGGCGGCTGGTCGAATCGAGCGGGTCCACCGCCGGATAAATCCCCAGCGAGGCGATGTCGCGGCTCAGCACCACGGTTGAGTCCAGGTGGGCGAAGGTGGTGGCCGGTGACGGGTCGGTCAAGTCGTCCGCCGGCACGTAGACGGCCTGGATCGATGTGATCGAGCCGACCTTGGTCGACGTGATGCGCTCCTGCAGGCGGCCCATTTCTTCGGCGAGCGTCGGCTGGTATCCCACCGCCGACGGCATGCGTCCGAGCAGCGCCGACACTTCCGTTCCAGCCAACGTGAACCGGTAGATGTTGTCGATGAAGAACAGCACGTCCTGGCCCTGGTCGCGGAAATATTCGGCGACGGTCAGGCCAGTCAGCGCGACGCGGGCGCGGGCGCCCGGCGGCTCGTTCATCTGGCCGAAGATGAGGGCGCATTTCGACTGGACATTCGAATCTTTCATTTCATGATAGAAGTCGTTGCCTTCGCGCGTCCGCTCACCAACCCCGGCAAACACCGAGAACCCGCTATG
>JAYUHN010000440.1:0-3348 GCA_043766965.1 Ramlibacter sp.
GCGCGATAGGCGGTGCGGGCAGGGCGCTGGCGAACGGCAGCACCACCTCGCCGATGCTGTGCACCTGTTGGGCCGTGATGCGGCGCGCCAGCGGGTGCCGGTTGTGCCAGGCCACCACCCGCATCAGCACCTCATTGAGCCGCAGCGCTTGCATGATGGGGCCGATTGTCGGCAGCCGCCGCAGCGCCCAAGCCCGCATCAGCGGGGTCGATCCAGCGCTGTTCAGGCCCCGTGCAAGCCCGAAGGCGGCACCTCTGCCGCGCCCCCGCCTACATGCCGGCGTAGTTGGGCCCGCCGCCGCCCTCGGGCGTGACCCAGACGATGTTCTGGGTCGGGTCCTTGATGTCGCAGGTCTTGCAGTGCACGCAGTTCTGGGCATTGATCTGCAGCCGGTCGCTGTTGTCTTCGTTCTTCACGAACTCGTACACGCCGGCGGGACAGTAGCGGCTCTCGGGGCCGGCGTAGGTTGCAAGGTTGACGTTCACCGGCACCGACGCGTCCTTCAGCGTCAGGTGCGGCGGCTGGTTTTCGCCGTGGTTGGTGTTGGAAATGAAAACCGACGACAGCCTGTCGAAGGTCAGTTTGCCGTCCGGCCTGGGATAGACGATCGGCTTGCACCGCGCCGCCGGCTGCAGGTAGACATGGTCGGGTTTGTCGCGGTGCAGGGTCCAGGGCATGCGGCCGCCAAGGACGAACTGCTCGATGCCGGTCATCAGCGTGGCGACGACCCGGCCCTTCTTGAACCATTGCTTGAAATTGCGCGACTGGTCGAGCTCTTCGCGCAGCCACGATTTTTCGAACAGTTCGGGATACGCGGTGAGCTCGTCGTGTTGGCGCCCGGCGCCGATCGCCTCGAAGGCCGCTTGCGCCGCGAGCATGCCGGTCTTGATCGCGGCGTGGCTGCCCTTGATGCGTGACGCATTCAGGTAACCCGCTTCGCAACCGACCAGCGCCCCGCCCGGGAACACCGTTTTCGGCAGCGACAGGATGCCCCCGACAGTGAGCGAGCGCGCGCCGTACGAGATCCGCCTGGCCGGCTTCGCGCCTTCGAAATACCAGCGGATGTTGGGATGGGTCTTGAAACGCTGGAATTCCTCGAACGGACTGAGGTACGGGTTCTTGTAGTCGAGGCCGACCACGAATCCGACCGCCACCTGGTTGTTTTCCATGTGGTACAAAAACGAGCCGCCGTAGGTGCCGCCGTCCAGCGGCCAGCCGGCGGTATGCAGCGCCAGCCCGGGTGTGTGCCGGGCCGGGTCGATCTCCCACAGCTCCTTGATGCCGATGCTGTAGCTTTGCGGGTCCTTGCCGGCGTCGAGCTTGAAACGCGCGATCAGCTGCCGGCCCAGGTGCCCGCGCGAACCTTCGGCGAAGACCGTGTACTTGGCATGCAGTTCCATCCCGAGCTGGAACGCGTCGGTCGGCTCGGTGTCCTTGCCGATGCCCATGTTGCCGGTAGCCACCCCCTTCACCGATCCGTTCTCGTTGTAGAGCACCTCGGCGGCGGGAAAGCCCGGAAAGATCTCCACGCCGAGTCCTTCGGCTTGCTGAGCCAGCCAGCGGGTGAAGTTGCCCAGGCTGATGATGTAGTTGCCGTCGTTGTGGAAGTTCTTCGGCAGCAGCGCTTTTGGCGTGCGGGTGGCGCCGGTTTCGCTGGTGAACAGGAAGATGTCTTCGGTCACCGGCTGGTTCAGCGGCGCGCCGAGTTCCTTCCAGTTCGGAAACAGCTCGTTCAGCGCGCGTGGATCCATGATGGCGCCCGACAGAATGTGCGCGCCCGGCTCCGAACCTTTCTCCAGCACCACCACCGAGACCTCCTTGCCGCCGGCCGCCGCAAGCTGCTTCAGGCGGATGGCGGTGGACAGGCCGGCGGGCCCGCCGCCGACGACCACCACGTCGTACTCCATCGCTTCGCGGGGGCCGTACCGGGCCAGGATCTGTTCTTGGTTCATGGACGCTACCTGATAATGGTGGCAACATTTTACGAGCGCGAATACCGCCAGGAGAGTCACGTGGCTTACAGCATCGATCTTTCGGGCCGGGTGGCCTTCATCACCGGCGCCTCCAGCGGCCTGGGCGAGCAGTTCGCGCGCACCTTGTCGCGTGCCGGTGCGGCCGTGGTGCTGGCCAGCCGGCGGGTGGAACGGCTGAAAGACCTGCGCGCTCAGATCGAGGCCGAAGGCGGCGATGCGCACGTGCTGGCGCTCGACGTCACCGACCTCGACAGCGTGCGGGCCGCTGTCGCGCACGCGGAGACCGAAGTCGGCGCCATCGACATCCTCGTCAACAACTCAGGCGTGAGCACCACGCAGCGGATCCAGGACGTGACCGAAGAAGATTACGACAGCGTCTTCGACACCAATGTCAAGGGCGCCTTCTTCGTCGCGCAGGAGGTCGGCAAGCGGATGCTGGCTCGTGCGCGGGGCGCCGCGCCGGGGACCTATATCGGCGGGCGCATCATCAACATCGCATCCATGGCGGGCCTCAAGGTACTGCCGCAGATTGGCGTCTATGCGATGAGCAAGGCCGCGGTGGTGCAGATGACCAAGGCCATGGCGCTCGAGTGGGGCCGCTTCGGCATCAACGTGAACGCGGTGTGTCCAGGTTACATCGACACCGAGCTCAATCACCACCACTGGCAGACCGAGCAGGGCGCGAAGCTGGTGCAGATGCTGCCGCGCAAGCGTGTCGGCCAGCCGGAAGACCTGGACGCGCTGATCGTGCTGCTGGCAAGCAGCCAGAGCCACTTCATCAACGGCGCCGTCATCGCGGCCGACGACGGCTTCGGGGTTTGATCACTGAAAAATCGCCGAAGCAATTTTTCAGTGGCTGATTTGTGTGAAGAGGACCGGCAAGCCGGATCCTCATCACAACGGGAACCGGGCTGCGCGATGCTGCGCCCGGTTCAACGAAAGGTCCTTGGACGGACCAACAATTTGTATTACTTGCCGACGGATTTTGCCGCCCATATCTCCGATTCTCCCGACAGCCGACAAAGCCACGAACACGCACAAGTTAGTGCCCCGGGACGTTCTCGGGACACAGGTTTGCGATCACTTTTGTCGAACGCTTCCAGAGCTGCGTCGTCAGGAAACTCCTCATAGCCGCGAACGTCCGATTTAGTAATCGGGACCTGTCGGCAGTGCTCTGGGTTCGCTTGGTTGTTCCACAGCCACTTGAAAAATGCATCCCCGACACCCGGCTGGCCCGCAAATGAGAGATGGTGCTTGTATTCGGAAAATATCTCAAACCCACTATCCACCCCTTTGGGACGCCTTCCCCCTGCATCCAGCGATAAAGTCGAAAACAGAAAGCGTCATGTGACGCTGGTTGTGCCGCTACTGGAAG
>JAYUHN010000441.1:0-8821 GCA_043766965.1 Ramlibacter sp.
TCCATGAGCGCGCGCTCGGTGGCATAACGCAGCAGCTGGTGGTGACCGGCGACGATGGCGTCGTGCAGGAAGCGCAGCGGCTCGCTCAGCCGCGGCTTGGCTTCGCGCTGGAAGTGCGCCGACAGCGTCTGCAGCGCCAGCTGCGAGGCGACCTCGCCTTCGGGGTGGCCGCCCATGCCATCGGCCAGCGCAAAGAGGCCAGAGTCCCGCGTGTAGCAGTAGCCCATGCGGTCTTCGTTCTTTTCGCGCCCGCCCTTGCGGCTGACCTGGAAGACGGAGAAGCGCATGGTCAGCTCGGCAGTGCAGGCGAGCTCACGGCTTGGTGCCCGTCTTGATGGTCTCGAGCTGCAGCTTCAGGCGTTCGCCAAAGCTGAGCTTGGTGTAGCGGCGCTCGGTCTCGCGTGCGAGCTCCTTTTGCAGCGCGAACACGCTCTGCGGGCGGCTCAGCGGGTCCAGCGACATGCACCACTCGGTGACCTCGATGAGGTTGTCGGAGTAGACATTGCGCAGCCGCGACAAGCTCAGCGCCAGGCGATCTTTCTCCAGCCGCTGCGGCGCGTCGTTTGGCGGGTAACCCTGCATCGCGGCGTAGATGCAGGCGCCAATCGCGTAGATGTCGGTCCAGGGGCCCATCGACGAATCGCGGCGATACATCTCGGGGGCGGCGAATCCCGGGGTGTACATCGGGCGGATGAAGTTGCCTTCCTTGGACAGCACCTCGCGCGCCGCCCCGAAATCGATCATCACCGCCTTGTTGTCGTCGGTGATGAAGATGTTGGCCGGCTTGATATCCAGGTGCAGCATCTTGTGCTGGTGCACGATGCGAAGGCCGCGCAGGATCTCGTCGTACAGCGACCGGATGGTGGACTCGCGGAACACCTTCTGCTTCTTCAGCTCCCGGGCAGTGATGATGAAGTCCTGCAGGGTGGCCCCCTCCAGGTAGTTCATCACCATGTACACGGTTTCGTTCTCGCGGAAGAAATTCAGCACGCTCACGACCGAGGCATGCGAAATCTGCGCAAGCGAGCGCCCTTCCTCGAAAAAACTTTTGAGACCGAGGCGATAAAGAGACAACTTTTCGGGTTGCACCTGCGGCAGCAGCTCGCCGGGGGCACGACTGGCCAGCGACGAGGGCAGGTATTCCTTGACGGCAACCTGCTGGCCTTCGTTGTCGACAGCGAGGTAAACCACGCCAAACCCGCCTGCCGAGAGCTTGCGCACCACGCGATAACCGCCAATGACGGTGTCGGGGGGAAGCGGGGCTGGTTTGACCTTTGACATAATTAAGAATCCCGGGTCTCGAAGGCGAAGGCTGACCCGGTTATTCTCTGGGCAATTCCCTGATGAACCTATTAAAAAGTCTCGATGCCAGTTTACAGCATGACCGGTTACGCAAGCGCCCAACAAAGTGCCGGGCCCGCAGCGACCGGCAGCGAAATCCGCAGCGCCGTGGCAAGCCGGCTGGGTCTGGAAATCCGCTCCGTCAACAGCCGCTTCCTCGACCTCACTTTCAGGCTGCCGGAAGAACTGCGGCAGCACGAACCGGCGCTGCGTGAACTGCTAACGGCGAAGCTCAAACGCGGCAAGGTGGAACTGCGCGCCGCGATCGAGACTTCCGGCGCCGACCACCTGCGCGAACCCAACACACGTGTCCTGCAGCGCCTGAACGCCATGCAGGACACGGTGCGGTCCTGGCTGCCAGACGCGCCCGCGCTCAGCGTCGCCGACGTGATCCGGCTGGGCGCGACCGAACAAGGCGGCGAAACCGAGTGGGCGGAGACGCTGAACGCGCTGGCCGGCAAGACACTCAAGGACCTGATGTCGGCCCGGGAGCGCGAAGGCGCCCGGCTGGCGACCATGCTGCTTGGCCACTTGCAGCAGCTGCGCGAACTGGCCAACCATGCGCTGCCGCTGGTGCCGCAGCTGGTGGAACAGCAGCGCACCCGCTTTCTGGAACGCTGGAAAGAAGCGATGTCGCTCACCGAAGGCAGCACGCCGCCGGAAGCGGCGCAGGACCGCGCGCTCACCGAAGCCACCTCGTTCGCCATCCGCATCGACGTGGCGGAAGAACTGACCCGCCTGAGCTCCCATATCGAGGAGATCGAGCGACTGATCAGGAAGGGCGGCGAAGTTGGCAAGCGGCTGGACTTTCTGATCCAGGAACTGCACCGCGAGGCCAACACCATGGGGTCCAAATCGGCCGCGCTCGACTTGACGCGCATATCGGTCGACATGAAGGTGCTGGTGGAACAGATGCGCGAGCAGGTCCAGAACATCGAATAAGAATATGTCGTGCCCCCACGTTCACTTCGTTCTCTGCCCCCCGAGGGGGCCCAGCCCATCTAGGGGCGGCCCGTCGGTGGTCTGATCATGGACTACCCAGGCAACCTGTTCGTCGTCGCGGCCCCCAGCGGGGCGGGCAAATCGAGCCTGGTCAAGGCTTTGCTGGAGCTCGACGCGCTGGTCCAGCCCTCGGTCTCGCACACCACCCGGGCGCCCCGCGGCCAGGAAAAACACGGGCGGGAATACTTTTTCGTGCCGGCCGAGGAATTTGACACGATGGTGTTGGCTGGAGCCTTCGTCGAATGGGCGCATGTCCATGGCCAGCGCTACGGAACCTCGCGCAAGGCGATCGAGGAGCGCATTGCCCAGGGCGCCGACGTGATCCTGGAAATCGACTTTCAGGGCGCACTGCAGATCAAGCGGATTTTCGCCAATGCGGTGCTGGTCTTCATCCTGCCGCCCAGCTGGGAAGAGCTGCGGTCGCGGTTGGAGCGGCGCGGTGAGGACGCGCCGGACGAGATCGAGATCCGGCTCAAGAACGCGGCTTCCGAGCTGGCCCAGGCGAGGGAATTCGACTTCGTTATAATCAACGAGCTGTTTGAACGGGCCTTGTTCGACCTGAAGGCCATCGTTCACGCCCAGCGTCTGAAGTTTTCGGCCCAGCGCCGCGCCCGGGCCGACACCTTCAAGGCCCTCAACATCACCTGATCCCGCGAGGGGTCGCCGCTTACCCTACCGGAGAACGCTTCATGGCCCGCATCACCGTCGAAGACTGCCTGGAAAAGATCCCGAACCGCTTTCAGCTCGTGCTGGCAGCCACCTATCGCGCCCGCATGCTCAGCCAGGGTCATGCGCCGAAGATCGAAAGCAAGAACAAACCCGGCGTAACCGCCCTGCGCGAGATTGCCGAAGGCAAGATCGGCCTGGAGATGCTCAAGAAAGTCCCCGGCTGACCGGCATCCGCCGCGTTACCGAATAAGGCACCGCAACGCGGTGCTTTTTCTTTGGCGCGCCCCATGAACGAAGTGGCGCGCTACAGTGAGGGCATGAGTGCGGTCATCCAATCTCCTCCGGGCAAAGGAAGCAAGCCGCCCACCAAGCCGAGCCCGGCCGCGGCCAATGCGGCGGCCGCGAGTTTTGCGGCTCTCACCGCGAAGCTGGATTACATCGACTCGGGCGACATCGAGCAGGTGCGACTGGCCTACCGCTTCGCCGACGAGGCGCACCTCGGCCAGATCCGGGCCAGCGGCGAGCCGTACATCACCCATCCGATCGCGGTCGCGGCGCAGTGCGCAGAGTGGAAGCTCGATGCCCAGGCCCTGATGGCCGCCTTGCTGCACGACGCAATCGAGGATTGCGGCGTCACCAAGCCGGAGCTGATCGAGCGCTTCGGCGCGCCGGTGGCCGACCTCGTGGACGGCCTGACCAAGCTCGACAAGCTCCAGTTCAACACCCGGGAGGAAAACCAGGCCGAATCGTTTCGCAAGATGCTGCTCGCGATGGCGCGTGACGTGCGCGTGATCCTGATCAAGCTGGCGGACCGGACCCACAACATGCGCACCCTGGACGACGTGCCACGCGAGAAGTGGGGCCGGATCTCGTCGGAGACGCTCGAGATCTATGCGCCGATCGCCCACCGACTGGGCCTGAACCAGACTTACCGCGAACTGCAGGAACTGGCCTTCAAGCACTTGCGGCCGTGGCGTCACGGCGTATTGAACAAGGCCGTCACCAAGGCCCGGAACCGGCGCCGCGACCTGATCCAGAAAGTGCACCGCGAAGTCGAGACCGCCTTTGCCGAAGCCGGGATGACCGTTCGCATCGCCGGTCGCGAGAAGACGCTGTACTCGGTCTATCGCAAGATGGACGAGAAGCACCTGACCTTCGCCCAGGTGACCGACATCTACGGGTTCCGCGTGATCGTGCCGGGCGTGATCGACTGCTACACCGGCCTCGGCCTGCTGCACCAGGTGTACAAACCGGTGCCGGGGAGGTTCAAGGACCACATCGCCATCCCGAAGGTGAACGGCTACCAGTCGCTTCACACCACGCTGGTCGGCCCTTCGGGCGTCAACGTCGAGTTCCAGGTGCGGACCGAAGCGATGCACGTGGTGGCGGAATCAGGCGTCGCCGCGCACTGGCTTTACAAGGCCAGCGAGCCCGATGGGGACTCCGCCGACCGGCTCGGAACCAAGTGGCTGCAGTCGCTGCTGGACATCCAGGACGAGAACCGCGACGCGGCCGAATTCTGGGACCACGTGAAGATCGACCTGTTCCCTGACGCGGTCTACGTCTTCACGCCCAAGAGCCAGATCATGGCTTTGCCGCGCGGTGCGACGGTGGTGGACTTCGCCTACTCCATCCACAGCAACGTCGGCGACCGCACGGTGGCCGCCAGGATCAACGGCTTGCAGGTGCCGCTGCGTACCGAGCTTAAGAACGGTGATGTGGTCGAAGTGGTCACGGCTCCGGTATCGACCCCCAACCCGGCTTGGCTCGGTTTCGTGCGGACCGGACGGGCCCGCTCGAAAATCCGGCACCACCTGAAAACCCTGGCGCAAGTGGAGTCGCAGGCGCTGGGCGAAAAGCTGCTGACGCAGGCCCTGCGGGCCGAGGGCATGGAAAAGCTTCCGGGCGAAGACGAGGCGCACCAGCCGATCTGGGACAAGCTGCTGCGCTTCACCGGCAACCGCAATCGCGCCGAGCTGCTGACGGACATCGGCCTTGGCAAACGCATCGCCAGCATCGTCGGCAAGCGCCTGATGACGCTGATGGCCGAGCGCGGCGCGAAGCCCGACGCGTTGCTGATCACTCGCGAGCGATTCACGGCGCACGAGAGCGTCTCGCAGGGCGAAGTGCTCCTGGACGGCAGCGAGAACGCCTCTGTCAAATTTGCCATCTGCTGCCGCGCAGTCCCCGGAGACGCCATCGTCGGCTATCTCGGCCGCGGCGAAGGGCTGGTCGTCCACACCGAGGATTGCGGGGTCGCAAAGCGCTTGCAGCACAAGGATGCCGAGCGATTCATCAGCGTCGAGTGGTCCGACGAGCCGGTCCGGCCGTTCGAAACCGGCGTGCTGGTCACGGTGTCCAACGGCAAGGGCGTGCTGGCGCGCGTGGCCGCTGCCCTGGCCGGCGCGGAAGCCGACATCACCCACGTCGACATGGGCGTCGAAGAAACGCAGGACGCGACCGACCTGCGGTTCGTGATCGCGGTGCGGGACAAGGCCCATCTGGATGCGGTGCTGCGCGCCCTGAAGCGGACGGCCTCGGTCATGCGGGCGCAGCGGGTGCGGCCCGGGAGCGGCTCCAACTAGGACGGGTGAAAGGGCGCCGGGTACTGGACGTCGAGCACCTCGATCTCCTGCACTCCCGATGGCGTCACCAGCTTGACCTCGTCACCCTTGCGGGCCTTCAGCAGCGCGCGCGCGATCGGCGAGACCCAGCTGACCTGTCCCGATGAGCTGTTGGCTTCGTCGATGCCCAGAATGGTCACGATGCGTTCCTGTCCGGCAGGGTCCGCATAGGTCACCGTTGCGCCGAAAAACACCTGGTCGCGCCCGTAGTGCAGCGACGGATCGCTGACCTCGGCCACTTCCAGCCGCTTGGTGAGGAAGCGGATGCGCCAGTCGATCTCGCGCAGTCGCTTCTTGCCGTAGATGTAGTCGCCGTTCTCGGACCGGTCGCCGTTGCGCGCGGCCCAGTGGACTGCCTCGACCACCTTGGGCCGCTCGTCGTCCATCAGCTGCAGCAACTCGGTGCGAAGGCGCGCATAGCCTTCGGGCGTGATGTAGTTCCTGCTTCCTTCGGGAAGCAGGGGCGACGGTGGCTCCTCGTCCTGGTCGTTGTCGGTTTCCCTGGTGAAGGCCTTGCTCATGGCCCCAGCATACGAGCTTGGCACTGCCGGCGGTTCTGCAGGCGCGGTCCTACGCCTGCCTCGGCGCCGACTGACTCCGCCGTCGACAGGCCCCCGATACATTGTCCTGATGAACCAACCGATCCGACGCCATCGAGGCATGCCATGGCACTAGCCGCCCAGGTCACGGCGACAAATGCCGGCGCGCCGCCGCGTTGGCAACGTTCGGGAGGGGAAGCGGCTCGCTACAGCGTGCTGCGAAGGCTGGCGCCCGCCCTCAAGCACGACATGGTGGTGAACTTGCAGGCCGTGGCGATGATGGCGGAGGTGCTGAATGCACGGCTCGAGCGCGGCTCGAGCAATCCGGTGGAATTCCAGAAGAGCGTCTCCAAGATCAACCGGCTGGCCCGCGAGGCGGTGTTGACGTGCCTCGACGTCGCCGCATGGATCGAACCCGGGGAGGATGAAAGCATCCTGCTTCGCGATGGCGTCGAGGAATGCGTAGCACTGCTGGCGGGCAACTTCAACTTCCGTGGATTCAGCATCGACAACCAGATGGGCCAGGTGGAATTCGAAGTGTCGCGCGAAGCGCTGCGCAACCTGGTGTGCGCCGCGTTGCTCACGTTGACGGATGCGGCGCCGGGGCCGGCCGAGGTGCTGATCAACGCGGAGGTGTCGGCGGGGTTCTCCGTCATCACCGTACGGTGTGAAGCCCGCGAGCGCGATCCGGAAGCATTGCCTTTCGCCGTGGCTTATCGCCAGCTCGATTGGTCCGACATCCAGGCGCTCGCTGCGGCGGAGTCGGTCGAACTGTTCCGGACCGCCGAACAGATCGTCATCCGGATGCCGCGCGCTGTCGCCACCTCGCCGCTGCAAATCGTTCCGGTTTGAGGGATGTCATTCCCGCGATGACATCTGCTGCTCCATGGTGCACATGAAGGCCTCGAGCTCGTTCACGGCCAGCGGTTTGCAGAACAGGTAACCCTGATAGGACGAGCAGCCTTGCGCCGCAAGGAAGGCGCGCTGTTCTTCGGTCTCAACACCTTCCGCGATCACGCCCAGGCCCAGGCTCTGCGCCAGGCCGATGATCGTTCTCGCGATGGCTGCGTCGTTGGCGTCGGTGAGGACGTCCTTCACGAATTCTCGGTCGATCTTGAGCTGGTCCAGCGGCAGGCGCTTCAGGTAGGACAGCGACGAGTAGCCCATGCCGAAATCGTCCAGCGACAGCGTGACGCCCATTTCCTTGAGGCTTCCCATCTTTGCGACGGTGACTTCGATTCCGTCGGCCAGCAGGCTCTCGGTCAGCTCCAGCTTGAGCTTCTGCGGCTCGACGCAGGAATTGGCGATTGCCTGCATCACCTCGTCGACGAAATCGGGATGCCGGAACTGCCGCACGCTCACGTTGACCGCGATGCTCAGGTGGCGCCGCTCGGGGCGCGTTGCCCATTGCGCCAGCTGGGCACAGGCCGTCTCCAGAACCCAGCGGCCGATCGGAATGATGAGCGATGTTTCTTCGGCGGTCGGGATGAATTCGTCCGGCCCGACCCGGCCGCGCTCGGGATGGTCCCACCGCAGCAGCGCTTCGACGCCGATCATGCGGCCGTCGCTGCCCACCTGCGGCTGGTAGTCGATCAGGAACTGGTTTTCCCGCCAGGCTTGCCGCAGGTCCGACGCGAGAGCCGCGTTGGCAGTGACGAGCGCCTGCATTTCGGGGTCGAAGAAGCAGACCGTGTTCCGGCCCGCGCTCTTGGCCTGGTACATCGCGAGATCCGCTTGCTTGAGCAGCTCGCTCACGCTGCATGGCGCCTTGCCGAACAGCGTCACCCCGATGCTGCAGGTGCTGTGATGAAGATAGGCTGGAAGCACATAGGGCTCACCCAGCGTGGCCAGGATCCGGTCGCTCACGATGCGCGCGGCCGCGGCGGGCTCGAGCGGCTTGGCATGGGAATTTTCGATCAGGATCACGAACTCGTCCCCGCCCAGGCGCGCCACCGTGTCCCCCTTGGCGACGCAGGAGCGCAGCCGCTCGGCGACCTGCTGCAGCAGCATGTCGCCTTTCTGGTGGCCCAGCGTGTCATTCAGGATCTTGAAGTTGTCCAGGTCGATGAACATCAACGCGCCTTCCCGCGGACGTTCCTGGTCGGACAGGGCCACATGCAGCCGGTCCAGCAACAGCTGACGGTTCGGCAGCTTGGTGAGCGGATCGTAGAAGGCCAGGTACTGGATCTTTTCCTCGGCGCTCTTGCGCTCGCTGATGTCGCGACCCACGGCCACCCAGTGCGTGAGCTTGCGCGAGCTGTCCCACACCGGCGAGACGTCCAGGTCCACCCAGAACGGATCGCCGTTCTTCTTGTAGTTGATCAGGTCCACCCGCACCGGTTCCCACTGCTCCAGCGCCGCGCGGATGTGGTCCAGCTCGCTGCGCTGCGTTTCCGCACCCTGCAGCAGCCGCGGCGTTCGGCCCAGCACTTCGTCGCGGCTGTAGCCGGTGCGCCGCTCGAAGGCTTCGTTGACGAACACGATGCGCGGTCCGGGCGCGCTGAAGGGCCCGGCCTCGGTGATGATGACGATGTCGTTGAGCCTGGCGATGCTGCTTTCCAGCAGCCGCAACTGCTCTTCCGACTTGTGGCGCGCGGGGACGTCGCGAAAGTGCGCCGCGAAGCCGCCGCCGAACGGATAGCCCCG
>JAYUHN010000442.1:0-3319 GCA_043766965.1 Ramlibacter sp.
CGTGTGCTGGGTGCCAATGTCGGCGGCGCATCGCACGGTGTGTTCACCAATCGTCCGGGCGTTCTCTCGAACGACTTCTTCGGCAATTTGCTGGGCACAAGCATCAGCATGAAATGGCAGGAAAGCAGCCCCGGCGTTTACACCGCGACTGACCGCAAGACAGGCGAAGCCAAATGGTCGGGAACACGCGTTGATCTGATTTTCGGATCAAATTCGGAACTGCGCGCCATTGCCGAAGCTTATGCCACCGACGATTCAAACGAAGGATTTGTGAAGGCATTCGTAAAAGCATGGGTCAAGGTGATGAACCTCGACCGTTTCGACATCGCCCCTGTTTGAGGTCACGGAGAGCGCGGGGCGACCTCATCGGAGGCGCCATCGCGTGCACGCGAAGTCGGCCGACGCGGGGTTGGCACGTTTTCCGACACGGTTGAGCTGGCACGGCATGAACGATGACTGAGTGAAACGTTTTGCTACCACTTCACGAGCGCGAAGTCCGCGCCCCGTGACGGTGGCACGTTGAGCAACTATCTCGTCACCGTTGGGAATCGCGCCATGAAAAACCATCTTCGCACTTACATGGCTTCCGCCATGTTGCTCCTGCCACCAGCTGTCGCGCTGGTCGCCATGCCGACGTCTGCCATGGCGCAGCCGGCAACGCCGGAGGTCAATTCCCTCGACATCGCGGCCGACGCCGGCTTCCAGCCCGGTTCACGCTTCACGCTGCGGCTGGTGGGCACGCCCCGGGTCCAGGCCAGCGTCAAGATCCGCGGCGTGCGCGACAGCATTGCGTTGCGAGAGACGGCCCCGGGCGTTTATGTCGGCCGCTACACCTTGAAGCGCACCGATCGGGTCGGTCCGGACTCCGAAACGCGGGCGGTGCTGCGGCGTGGCAACCGCATCGGCTCCGAAACTTTTTCCCTGTCCGAAACCTTCAACGCGACTCCAGTGGCGGCGGCGCCGCCACAACCGCAACCGCAACCCGTGCCGGCGCCACCGCCGCTGCGGATCGAGCGCTTCGGCATGGTCCCGATCGAGCGCATCGAAGCCGGCGCGGAGCTGCGTTTCGTGCTGGAAGGATTGGCCGGCGGGTCCGCGACAGTCGACGTCCCGGGTGTGGTGAGCGACCTGAGGCTGCAGGAAACCCGGCCCGGCCGCTATGAGGGCAGCTACACGATCCGCCGCGCCGACACCATCAGCCCGAATCGGCCGCTGGTTGGAACGCTGCGGATGGGCGACCGCGTGGTGTCGTCGAATCTGCCGATCGCGTTGGCACAGGCCGCAGCTCCGGTCCTGGCGCCGGACAACAAGCCGCCCCTGGTGGAAAACATCCGGCCGCGCGACGGTGAGACTGTGCCGGCCGGCACGTCCGTGTCCATCGGTGGCAATTTCAACGACCGAGGCGGCAGCGGCGTGGACCCGGCCAGCGTCCGGATCTCGGTGGCCGGTCGCAATGTCACGCCCGATGCGCAGATCAGTTCGCAATCGTTCAGCTTCCGCGATACGCTGCCCCCGGGGCGCCATTCGGTGGAGGTCACCGCCAGCGACCGCGCCGGCAATGTGGTGCGCACTGGGTGGTCGTTCGAGGTGGCCGGCGCCTCGGCCAACGCGCCGATCCAGATCCTCAACCACGGCAACAATGCCCAGGTGGGTAGCGGCCCGACCCTGGTGCAAGGCCGGACCGTCCCGAACGCTCTGGTTGCCGTCACCGTCAATGCAGTGGCGCCGGTCGGCGGCCTGTTCAACGTTTCGCAGGAGCTGTTTTCGCAGAACGTGCAGGCCGATCCGAACGGAAATTTCTCCTTCAGTTTCGTGCCTCAGTACCCGGTTCCGGGCACCCGCTACGACGTCTCCATGGTCGCCACGCGGGGCAACTACCGGGATGACGCGAAGCTGGTGCTGGTGCAGCGCTGATTGGAAGCCACGATGACAAAGAAATTGCGCAATTCGCTCGCGACGGCTTTCTTGCTGCTGCCGGCGGTGGTCACGCTGGTGGCCGCTCCGGCCACCGCCCAGGCCCAGTTCGCCGAGCCTGGAGTGCGCTCGCTCCAGGCCACGGCCGACGGCCGGCTCGAGCCCGGCACGCTGCTGACCTTCAGGCTGGAAGGCACGCCGCGCGCGCAAGCCAACTTGCGCATCTTCGGGCTGGGCGAGACCATCCCGTTGCAAGAGACGGGTTACGGCGTCTACAGCGGAGGCTACACGCTGAAGCGCGGCGACCGGATCGCGCCCGACTCGCAAGTGCGCGTCACTGTCGATGACGGCTACCGTCCTGTCGCCGTGGACTATCAGCTGGACGAGATCCTGCCGCGGCTTCGCGGGGCGGCCCCCGCGGCGCGCAACGCCGAGCCGCGCATCGCCCGCTTTGGCGTCGCACCGGTGGAACGGATGGAACCCGGGGCCGATCTGCGCTTTTCGCTCGAGGGCACACCCGGGGCCGCGGTGGTGGTCGATTTGCCGGGCGTCAGCAACAACCTGGGGCTGCGCGAAGTGCGCCCGGGGTTTTACGAAGGCAACTACACGGTCCGGCGCGCGGACAATTTCGATCCGAACCGGCCGATCGTCGCGACTCTGCGCATCGGTGACCGGGCCTCGACCGCCAACGTGCCTTTCCCCGGGCCCAGGCAGGCAGTGGATACCAGAGCGCCGACCTTGACCTTCCTGGACCCGAGCGATGGCGCAACGGTCCAGGCCGGCCCGTCGGTCCACGTCGCCGCCACTTTCGACGACGCGGGCGGCAGCGGTATCGATCCGGCCAGTGTGAGGATCTTCATTTCCGGCCGCGATGTGACGCCCCAGTCGCAGGTCAACACCAAGGCGGTCAGCTTCTGGGGGCCCCTGCCCCCCGGGCGCCACATCGTCGAAGTCACCGGGCGCGATCTGGCCGGAAACGGGATGCGCAAGTCCTGGGCTTTCCAGGCGGCCGCCCCCGCGGTGCCTGTTGCCGTTCCCGTTCCCGTTGCCGTTCCCGGTCCGGTCCCCATCCCGGTCGCAGTCGGGCCCATCGCCGCTGGGTTCAGCGTCCAGTTCACCAACCGCACTCCGAACGAAGAGATCGGGCCCGATCCGGTCCTGGTCGCCGGCCGTACCACGCCCAATGCACTGGTGGCGGTCCGTGCCCAGGCCTTCCCGCCTGGCAACGTCAACACCCCGCCGCGGCTGATTTTTTCGCAGACGCTGCAGGCCAACCGCGAAGGGATCGTTTCATTCACGATGGTGCCCGGCATTCCCAACCCGGGCGAGCGCTACGTGATCGTGATGGCGCCACTCCAGGGCAACCTGCGAGGCCAGGAAAGTCGCCTGACGCTGGTGCAGCGCC
>JAYUHN010000443.1:0-8666 GCA_043766965.1 Ramlibacter sp.
CCGTGCTGCACCGGCAGGTGCAGATGGCTCACCAGCTTGGGCACCTTCGCGTACACGTCGATCAGCCGCTGAGTGAATTCGTTAGGGTGGCTGGTGGTGTAGCGAATGCGCTCGATGCTGGGCAGCTCGGCCACCGCTTCGATGAGCATTGCGAAGTCGGCGATGTCGGCCGTGCTGCCTAGCTTGCCCCCGAGCTTGCCACGATAAGCGTTCACGTTCTGCCCGAGCAGCGTCACCTCCTTCACGCCCTGCACCGCCAGGCCGGCGACTTCGGTCAGCACATCATCGAACGGCCGCGACACCTCCTCGCCGCGCGTGTATGGCACGACGCAATAGCTGCAGTACTTCGAGCAGCCTTCCATGATCGAGACGAAGGCGCTCGCGCCATCGACCCGCGCCGGCGGCAAATGGTCGAACTTCTCGATCTCGGGGAAGCTGATGTCGACCTGCGGGCGCTGCTGCAAGACGCGCTGATTCAGAAGCTCCGGCAGGCGGTGCAAGGTCTGCGGGCCGAACACCACGTCGACATATGGCGCGCGCGCGATGATGGCCTCACCTTCCTGGCTCGCCACACACCCGCCGACGCCGATCAACACCCCCTTGGCCTTCAGGTGCTTGACGCGGCCGAGGTCGCTGAACACCTTTTCCTGCGCCTTCTCGCGCACCGAGCAGGTGTTGAACAAGATCAGGTCGGCCTCGTCCACATTCGAGGTCGGCTCGTAGCCTTGCGCGGCGCGCAGCACGTCGGCCATCTTGTCCGAGTCGTACTCGTTCATCTGGCAGCCGAAGGTCTTGATGAAGACTTTCTTGCCGGGTTCTGTCTTGATGGAGGCCGACTTTGCGCCGGCCGCGACGTCGGAACTCATGGCTTGACCCACGCGTTCGCGGTCTGGTCGAACGTCCACGTCTGCGATTCTTCGATCGTCGTCGGCCAAGGCCGCACAGCAGCCTCCTCCGGGCGCAGGATCCACACGTCGCGCACCAGCCCGCCGGCGATGTCGAAGGTGTAGTTCACGAGCAGGCGCGCGCCTGTCAGTGACGCTGCCATCACGATCAAGTTGTCCTGATTGCGGATGCGCGAGCCGGGCGCGAGCATCGCCTCGCGGCCGTTCAGCGAAATCTGCGGAAAATCGCCGACGACGATGGCGCCGCGCAAGGCGTTCTGCGGGAAGTTGCGCTGGACCTGCGCGGCGGCCGGGGCCATCAGCGCGACGGCCAGAACGGCAGCGAGGGCACAGCGGTACATGGTGTTCATCCAGTGGCTGTCGTGAGACAAGAAGGGCATGAATTTTACCGCGCGGCCGCGCGCGAGCGATCATGTCGGGCGAGTGGGTCGCGTACGATGCCAGCGTCTCAACTCTGATCGGAGCATGCCATGTTCGGCATCGCCGACTACGCCTCGTTCGTCGCCGCCATCGTCATCTTCCTGATGATCCCGGGACCCGGCAACCTGGCGCTGATCACGTCCACCGGCAAGGGCGGTGTGCGCGGCGGGCTGGCCGCCACCTTCGGCTTGATTGCGGGCGACCAGGTGCTGATGTGGCTCGCCGTGGCTGGCGTTGCGGCCTTGCTGAGCGCCTATCCCCCGGCCTTTCGTGCCGTGCAGTGGCTGGGCGCCGGCTACCTTGCGTGGCTGGGTTGGCGACTGCTGCGCGCCCGACCCGGCGACGCGCCGGTGCTGCACATCAAACCGCATCACTACTTCAACCAGGCGATGCTAATCACCTTGCTGAACCCGAAGGCCATCGTGTTCTACATGGCCTTCTTCCCGCTCTTCGTCGACCCCGCGCGGCACCCGGGCCTGACGACTTTCGGCGTGATGGCGGCCACCATTGCCGCGCTGACTTTCGCCTACGGCCTGATCGTGGTGCTGCTCACGCACCGGCTTGCCGAGCGACTGCGCGCGAGTCCGAAGATTTCGTGCCGGCTGCAGAAGCTGGCCGGGCTGTTCCTGATTGGTTTCGGTGTGAAGCTGGCGCTGTCGCGATGATGCGAACATGAAGGCTCGCGTCCGTTCGTGACGTGGCCGGATGACATCACTCCGGTTCGGTTCCATGGACCGCACCAAGCACGCGTCAGTGGCGCTCTACCATCACTTGGTGTGGCACGACAAGTTGCGACTGCGCATGTGTCCAGAGCCGCTCGATAGAGGCGATCTCCCGGGACTGGGCGGACCGAGTGCGCTGACAGGGCGCAAACATTCATGGACCTCAATCGAGGTACCCGTCCAAAGGCTTGCGCCCGGTGACCGCGTCCGGAGCCTTGCCCTGCCCCAAGCGAAAGAGCATGTAGGCTTGCCCGCCGTCGGCGCCGCACAAGGTACCGAGCAATCGCTGAAGTTCATCTTTGACGCCGACTGAAACCCAACCGTGGCCCGGAATTTGACGAACCAATGCGGTTGCGGCGGCCATCGGCTGCAGTGCCAAATTCTCATTTTCAGCGGCTAGCCAGACGCGCTCGAACGCGCGACCAGCCTGCAAGCTGCCCAGCTCTTCACCTTGACCTTTGACGACGATCAAGCCAAGGTGCGGGGCCAGTGCGCACGGCAGGTAACCGGCCCGCAAGCCCAGCGCAACGTGCGCGCCGATCCAAGTGCCCGCCCGCATCACCCCCCAGTGGCGCATGAGCGCAAACGGCTTGCGCATCGGTGGTTCGACCTGCAACGCGGCCGGTGGTAGCCATTCGTCGCACGTCTTCCTCCAGCCGATCTCAAAGCGAATCGAGTCGAACAACTCTGCGTGCAGCGCTTGACGCCGAAACCTCTCTGTTTCGGCGATACGAATCGCCTTTAGTGCAAGCGCCCGGCTGGCCGGCTCGTCCAGCCAAATCAGCGCGGCTCCTGGAACTACAGTGGCAGCGGCAGACAGATGCCAGAGGATCTGAGGCGGAAGCACCGCGCGGCGAAAAAAACGCCGGTTCGTGTGCCGTGTCTCGATCGCGGCGCTGAGCGGGTCGTGCAAGACGGTCGCCTCAGTCCAACTCAAGTCGGCCAGCAGGGCGGCGGTCAGCCCTTGCGGCAACCAGTGAACTGCCATAGCGAAGCCCAGCTCGGACGAACGCAGGGCAATGTTTTCCACCACCGCGCCGTAAGATAAGAACGCCAACATTTGGCGGTGGGGTCGCTCAGCCCAAGACAGTTGGTCGGTACTGAAAAGCTGAACTGAGTCCGCCAGAATCTTAAAGCGCAAGTAATGCTTGTTCTCGGCCGACGGGGCCAAGACGCCGCTCGCAAGAATGCGTAGAAGCTGGTCCGAATTCGGTCGCATCGGCGTCACACGTTTCGCAGTCGTCGCCTTGCGATGGCCAGCAGCAGACGCTGGAGCGGGTTGCCGTTACCGCCCGGTCGCCAAGTTTGCCGCATGCGGTTGCGAAAGGCATCGAAGTGCAGCCCCCGCGGTGCGCAAATAACTTCGCCGCGCCGTAGGATCAACTTGAGCACCTGCGCTGCCGCGATGCCACTGCACAGTTGAACGCCAATAACCGTCGAGGGGCCGCGCCGGTTGGCCAAGTCCACGCGAGAGGGATCGACAAGGTACGACATCTGCAACATCGTCGGAGAAAGACCGATCAGAAAGCTGAGGGCCTGCTCGTCTGGCGCACGCCCTTCAAGCCGAAAGTATTCCTCGAAGGTCATTCCGCCTGGCACAAAATTGAGCATCGCAGCTCCCATCCCTAATGGGGCTACGGTGGTGGCTGGCATTCCGCGTGATGCGCACAACGCGAAGACGCGGCGTCGAATCTCCAACGCGAAGAAGTCGAGCCCGTCGACGTAGATGTCGCCGTCGGCGAGGAACGCGTCGACGTTCTCGGCGCACAGACCGGCGTTGAAGACTCTGACATCCAGCTCCGGGTTGATTTCGCGAGCCATCGCCAGCATCACTTCGCTCTTGCGGCGGTGCAGGGTCGACACTGTCGCACCGACCTGCCGGTTGAAATTCGCAAGCGCATAGCTGTCGAAATCGGCAATTGAGAACGCACCGATTCCCAACCTTGCAAGCGTGAGCAAGTACGCCCCACCCACACCACCCAAGCCGGCAATGCAAACGCGCGAGTGTTTCAGTCGCAGTTGCTCAGCCTCGGTCACCCATCCGATGTTCCTGCAAAAAGCTTCGTTGTAAGAAAAGTCGTTGCCTGCCAATGGCCGCTACCTTGGACGCATCCACGTCGGTTCAGTGATCTCAGCGCGCCACCAACGACCTCGGTAGCCAGTCGATGCGTCGCCGGAGTGTTTGCAGATGAGGCAATCGCGCAGCTTGCAACCTTGCCATTCAACGACCGGTGCATACGTAGGACGGCGACGGCGCACCCGCGCGGCCCCCGTCCTGCCATCAGCGGCGCGAGTTAGCCTTGGCGACGGCGCGCGATGAACCCGACCACTGCCAAGCCGGAAAGCAGCAGGCCAAAGGTGCCTGGTTCCGGGACGGCCGAGATGAAGTTGATCGAGCCGCCCCCCTGACGGATTCGGAATCCATTGGCGAACGGCTCAACTTCGCCAGGCGTGTTCGTGAACGCGGTCTCCGCCAGTGCATAGAACGGGGTCGGCGAGGCGAAGAAAGGCTTGTCGAGAACGGTCCAGTTGACACGGGCGCTGGCGGAAGGAGTAAATGAACTGCCATCTCCCGTCGGGATGGTGCTCACACTGCCGAAAATCAGGGTGCCGCTTGCCAGCGCCGTCTGCGCGCCGGTGGTGGTAACCGTCGGCGTATTGCCGCTGAAGCCGAAAGTGCCGGTTCCGTTGTAGCCGAACAGCGTGTAACTCAGCGAAGAGAACGTGCCAAAGGTCGGCACCACAGCCGGGTTCCCCACTGATTGCTTGCCGGTCGCAGTGAACGAGAAGTACATGCCGTACGTGCTGTTCAGCCCTGGCGGTGTGAATGTTGCCCCTCCAAGCTGGAACGAACTGACGGCCAGGAAGCCGGTGTCGGTGAAATTTCCACCGGCATCGATCGTTACCGTAGAGTAGTCGGAGATCAGGATGTTGTCGCCCGTGATCGTTGAGGCCGGTGCGCCCGTGATGCCACCGGCAGCCGGATCGAACGTGAACTGAGGCAGCGCTGCAGAGGCTGTGGCACAAACGGCAGCTGAGGCAATAGCCAGAGCGGTGACGCGCAGTGTGCGGAGATACGGGAGGCGAAGTGACAGCGTCATGAAAATTGCTCCTTAGAAAAGAAGTCCGAAGGCCGGACGGGCAATAGGAACACTTTGGACTGCGCGGCGCTGTAGGAAAACTAGCCGTCTTTTCGCTAACCCCCCCGTGTGAGGGGGTGAACAAGTTTTTAGGAAGCCTCTGACGTCAATCCGGTGTTCTTTCCTACACTTTGTTTCCATGTAGCGAACCAGACTTGTGATCAGTCAGGAGGAGTAGCCCATGCCAGTGAAGATCCCTATGCTTTTGATGCCGTGGGCCCATTCAACCACGACCCAATTTCCAATTTGTTCGCGTTCGCCGATTACGCGGCTCGCGCGCGAACGTTGGATAGAGATTTGTGCCACCCGACTAGGTGAAATCGGCCACTATGGCGAGGGTTCAGAGCTGACTCTGCTCGCAACCGCTCTATGGGCTGACGTGGGACTATTTGACCCGACCATTGCCGCAGAAATTGAGCACGAGTCCTGGGCTGCATGCTCATAATTCGGGGGGCGGCTGCTTGGCAAGCAGCTATGAACGGGCATCGCGTCCGAGAACGTCGTCCGGCGAAACACGTGCGAGGGTGGATACAAGTTATCCGATGAACGTGCGGTAAGGACCCTTCTCCGCCTTGGCCAAGTCTGATCCTGTGTGGATGTACTCCGAATCGGGTTGAGTCTGTTTCAAGCGTGAGACGATGCTGGCCTCCTCCGGGACCGAAAAGAAGTAGGGATAGAGAGACCGCTCCACAAGAGATAGCTCCGGCTTCCCACCGAACCTATCGATTTGATCGTGCGCGTGCGCGAAATTCAGGCAGAGCAGCACCGCAGGTGCATTGACGCGCCTGTTCAGACGCTTCTGGCCGATGACCTCAAAACCTAACATCCGCTCGTAATAGCGGACGTGACGTGGGTTGACCTCGATCAACAGACTGTCAAAGCCCATCATCCGGTAAGCGTAGATGTAGGCGACATGGAACAAGGAAGCCAAGACGCGCTTTGAACGCACGACGCTGTCGATCGCCAGCTTGGTGAACTCGCAAATGTGCCGGCCTGCATCCCGCAACACCGCAGTCTCTATGGCAAAAAGATCATCGACATGAAGCCCTGTCGCTGAGTCAAATCCAACGGTGATGGTTCCGATGGTGGCCTCATGTTCGCTCGCCACCAACGTGACTCGGGTCGGTAGCTGCGGATCGGGCAGCGGTGTGCTGCGGTAGCCACGGGTGGCGTACATCCGATTGACCAGAATGCTCGCTGAACTGCGTTGGCCAAACGAGTCGGCGCTGCGAATCTTGAACAATCGGCGGCTGACATCGTCGTCTTGCGCGTCATCCGGTTCTGATTGATCCTGAAGAAGCGAACGCAGGGCGTGCTGAGCTTCGAACGGTACGCCAATGATCGTATCGCAACCCAATGCGCATTCCTCCGCTTGATTAAGGGGCGAGTCCCAGTCGACAAGTCGTCGCCCACAAGGACAGCGCTGAGCGCGAAAAAACCGGATGTTCGCACGTGCACACAACAACGTCGAAAGCATTCGTAACGCCGAGACGCAAGATGGGTGCACTCCAAGCGCTAGCACTCAGGCCCGGCCGCACATCGCGCATCCTCCACGGTCACAAAGGGCGATGCAGCGCGTTGCGACCTGGCCTACGCTCATCGCCCCAATACTGTTCAGATACGAATCTTCGGAATCGGGTTGTGGCGCTGATGCAGCAATTCACCACGATGGAAGACGGTGAAGCTGCTCATCTTGCGGCGTACCCCGCGAGGGTTGAAGCGGCCGCGACTGTTGACGCAGCGACCGCAGGCGATCTCCGCCAGCAATGCATCGCGTCAGGCCGGTAGGCACTCAGGGGGGAATGTTCGCAGCTTGCGGCATCTTGAGCTTGATCACGCGCGCGGCTTGGGTAAAGCTTAGCCGGTCGGGATCGAGCTCGCGAGGCCAGGCGGCTTGCGTCATGGGTTGGCGAATCGCGAAGTGCGCCAGCAGCAACGCCCAGACTTCTTGCTGCACCAACTCGGGCGTCTTGCTGCGCAAGACCGTGCTGTTGGAGCGCAGATGCGTCTTGAGTTCGTCGAAGACTCCTTCGATCTCCCAGCGCTCGTGATACAGCGCGGCCAACTCCAGCGCCGGGGCCGCTTCGGGGCCGAGGATATTCGTCACCAGCCGATAGCTCGCTTGGGTCGGTGTGGCCGAATCCTGCAGCGTGTAGTCGATCACGCGCACGGTCTGCCCGGACTTTCGGGCCCGATCGGCACTGTCGAAGACGGTGCTGAGGTACGAGCCATCGCTGAGCAGTCGCTCCACCGGCAGACCCAGGGTGGACTTGACTCGCCACGCCAGCTTCGCCCCGGTGGCGCACGTGGCTTGCCAGAGCTTGAAGCTGTAGAAGTTGCGGTCGGCCAGCACCAGCATGTCTGGCTGCACCTTGGCCGGCAGCAACTCCGTGGCCATCGCGATCTCGCTGCGTGCGTAGGGGCCGATGGCGGCGGCCACCACCGCATGCGTACCGCACTCCACCAGCCCCAGCACGCGCGCCTGGGGGAAGGCACTCTGGCCTCGTGAGGCGCCCGGGTAGCCGAAGAACTCGGCGTTGGCCGCTTCGTCGGCCACCTCCATGCAACTGCCGTCCACCGCCATGACGCGCAGGCCCCGATACCACGCCCCCGGCGCGTCGGGTGGGGCCAGCGGGTGCTGCGCCCACTGGCCCCACCCGATGCGCCGGGGGCGTGGTACCGGGGCCTGCGCGTCATGGCGGTGGACGGCGGTTGCATGGAGGTGGCCGACGAAGCGGCCAACGCCGAGTTCTTCGGCTACCCGGGCGCCTCACGAGGCCAGAGTGCGTTTCCCCAGGCGCGCGTGCTCGGGCTGGTGGAGTGCGGCACGCATGCGGTGGTGGCCGCCGCCATCGGCCCCTGCGCACGCAGCGAGATCGCGATGGCCACTGAATTGCTGCCGGCCAAGGTGCAGCCAGACATGCTGGTGTTGGTCGACCGCAACTTCTACAGCTTCAAGCTCTGGCAAGCCACGTGCGCCACCGGGGCGAAGTTGGCGTGGCGAGTCAAGTCCACCCTGGGTCTGCCGGTGGAGCAACTGCTCAGCGATGGCTCGTACCTCAGCACCGTCTACGACAGTGCCGATCGGGCTCGAAAGTCCGGGCAGACCGTGCGCGTGATCGACTACACACTGCAGGATTCGGCCACGCCGACCCAAGACAGCTATCGGCTGGTGACGAACATCCTCGGCCCCGAAGCGGCCCCGGCCCTGGAGTTGGCGGCGCTGTATCACGAGCGCTGGGAGATCGAAGGGGTCTTCGACGAACTCCAGACGCATCTGCGCTCCAACAGCACGGTCTTGCGCAGCAAGACGCCCGAGTTGGTGCAGCAAGAACTCTGGGGCTTGGCTGGCGCACTTCGCGATTCGCCAGCTCATGACGCAAGCCGCCTGGCCCCGCGGGCTCGATCCCGACCGCCTGAGCTTTACCCACGCCGTGCGCGTGATCAAGCGCAAGATGCCGCAAGCTGCGGCCATTCCC
>JAYUHN010000444.1:0-3277 GCA_043766965.1 Ramlibacter sp.
GTCGGCTGCGCGCTGGTAGGCCAGTTGCGCGGCCTCCGCATCGCCGCGCTCCTCGGCCAACCCGGCCAGCGCGCGCCAGGCCTTGCGGTGCAGCTTCAGGTCCTGCAAACCCATCGCGGCCTGCGTCAGCAGTTGCTGGGCCTTGCCCCACAGCTGCCGTTTCATGCAAGCCATGCCCGCCAGGTATTGCAGGGTCGCGTCGCGCGGGTTGGCCCGCTGCGCCGATTCGATCCGGGCCAGCCAGGCCGAGTCGAGGGAATCGAGCCCGTCTTCGAGGGCGCAGACCAGTTTCACCTTGAGCCCCGGACCCAGTGTCTCCTGGCGCTCCCAGACCGGCAGCAGCCATTCGCGCGCCAGCTGCGGCTCGCCGCCCAGCGTGCTGAGACGCTGGGCGGCGTGGGTGGCCAGTTCGGGCATGGCACGTTCGGTCGGCTCCAGGCCGGCCCAGACGCGCTGCAATTGCGACGGATCGTGTGCGTGGTTCAGGAGCTCCACCGCGAGCCCGCGCACGATGCTGTCGGCGGCGGCCGGTGAAAAAGCCCGGTGCTTCGCCAGCAGCCGCGCCGTTTCCATCGCTTCCGCGGTCCGGCCGGCCCGCCGCGCGGCCTTCAGCTTCAGCCGCAATGCGACCGTGCGCCGCGCCGCGCCCTGCGGAAGTTCCTGCAGCCGGGCCATTGCCGATTGCGGCTCGCCGTCGTCGAGCGACCATCGCGCCGCCCGCAACAGTGCGCCCTCGCGGGTTTCCGGAGGATCGCGCGCCGGCGACTGCTCCAGCGCCCGGCGCAGGTGCTCTTCGCGCGCCGGGCGATCCTGCAATGCCTGCGCGCTTTCGGCTGCGAGCAAGTGCGCCAGCGTCCTGACCTGCGCTGCGTTCGGCAGCCGCCCGCCGCCCGCGGCCAGCGACTTCTCCTGCCCGAGGGCCGCCTCGGCCGACTTGCGCGCACGGATGAAGCGGCCGGCCACGAGATGGGAAATCGAATCCAGCAAGGAAGCGAACATGCTTCGCTCCTTTTGCTGCGCGCGCCAGCGCAGTGCTTGCCGCGGTAGATCGAACAGCGCGGCCAGCGCGCCGAGCGCGGCATGCAGGAACACAAAGCCGGCGAACAACAGCAGCAGCACGAGGTTGAGGGACAGGTCGACCCGGTACGGCGGCCAGAAGACGGTTACGGTGCCCTGGTTGTTGCCGGCGAACAGCGCAATCGCCACGGCGACGCCGAACAGCGCGAGGAACCAGAGCGTCGCTCTCATTCTGTCTGCATCCCGCGCCTACCGGCCGGCCGCCGACGTTGCGATCGCGGCCAGCGTTTCGTCCAGCCGCGGCAGTTCGACCGTCCGGATCTGGCTCTGCACCTGCTGCAGCAGGCCGGCGGCGGCCTGGGTCTGGCGCGAGGAAGGATCGAAATAGCGGTTCAGGGCGGCGGAAGCGGCAGCCGCGTCGGCGCGTGCTGAGTCGGTCTGTCGCGAAAGCAGCGCAAGACGCGCGTTCAGCAGCTTGAGTTTGAGGTTCTCCCGCAGGAAGAAGCCCTGCTCAGGCGCCAGCAGCACCGCCTCCGGCTGGTCGATCCGGCTCACCCGCAGCAGCGCCCTGGCCTCTTCGTGCAGCACCGAGAGGCTGCGCCGCCACCAGGAGGCGTCGGCCGGTACCTGTTCCTGCGGCCGGCCGGCCAGGCCGCTGCTGGCCACCGCGTTCGCCAAGGGCAAGCCGTCGACCTGGCGCATCAGTTCGTCCATCCTGGCGAGCAGGCCCGGCAGATCGGTCACCCGTGCCGCGTTGATTCGTTCGATGTCCCGCGCCACGGCGGAGCGCAGCCGGTTCAGACGCGGCTGGGCCGCGCGGGCCAGCCGTTGGTCGGCAGTGCGCAACGCAGCAAGCAGCGGCTCCAGGCTGCCGGACAACTGCGCCTGTTGCTGCGCCAGGCGGATCGACGACTCGATTTCGACAACCAGGTTTTCGTCGCGGGAGCGCGACACGCTTTGAATCAGGTCGTCGAGCTGCGTGCGTTGCATCGCAAGTTCCGAAAGCCGGGATTCCATCACGGCCTGGTGCGCGGCCGTTTCCCGCGCGACGTCTTGTGCCTGGCGGGCAAGCGTGCGGGCTTCGACCGCCTGGGCACCGGAGTCGGCGCTCTGGCGCGCCAGCTGTTCCTGGATCGCCGACAGCCGCTGCCACAACAGCGAACTCACCAGCACCGCGATACCGGTGAGCAGCACCAGCAGGAACAGCACCGGCATGGGCAGGGTCAGCCCGCGTGGGGACGCCCAGGCCGCGCGAGCGTTCTCCGGCGCGGGAACGGCGTCCACCAGCGGCGGGCTCACGGGCTCTGAACTCATCGGATCGATTCTATCGAGGCGACCACGTCAGCCAGCGTTGGCCGTGACGCGACGACCGCACCGAATCCGGCCGCGACGGCGGCTTCGGCGATGCGTGGATGGGTCGCGAGTGCGCGCGCGTCTTTCCATACGGCAAGCGGCAGCAGCGTCTGCAAGTGCGCGACCGCCTCCGAACTGCTGAACAGCCAGAGCGAACCGTCGACCGATCCCCGCTGCGCCAGGTCGAACTGCTGCGGCGACCATGCCGGCAGCCCGCGGCTGTACGCCACGACGCTCTCGACCGCAACACCACGCTGCGCCAGCTGCCGTGCCAGCCAGTCACGGCCCGCTGCCTGGCCGGCCGCATCGCCGCCGCGAACCACCAGCACTCGCTGGCCGGCGCCGAGTTGATGGCCGACCTGTTGCCACAAAGCCTGCGAGTCCAGTTGCGCCGCGTCTGGCGCCGGGGTGTCGATCGATTGCCGCGGGACGCCGGCCTGCAGCAATGCCTCGCGCGTGCCCGGACCCGGCGCCCACGCGCGCGTCGCGAACAGCGGCTGCTGCGCCGGCTTGAGCCGGAAGAACCATTCGACCGCGTTGCCGCTCACGAACATGACGGCGGCGACGGCGGCCATTCCACCCCAGGCCCGGTGAACGGCGTCGCTGTCTGGCGGCGCGCCGATCTGAAGCAAGGGCAACGACACGGCGTCGATGCGCAGTCGCTCCAGATCCGTCACCCAGTGCTGCGCCTCGCGCGCCGGGCGGGTGACCAGGACGCGCATGGCGCGACTAGTGCGCGCCGCCGGCGCGTAGGCGCGCGGCGAGCCGGGTTCCGAGTGCTGCCGCCTGCTCCTGGTCGGCCACCTGCGCCGCTTCCGACGCACGCACCAGCGGTCCACTGCCTTCCGGCTCGCCCCAGGCAGCGGCCAGTTGCAGGTACTCCCCGGAAAACGTCGCGTGCGCGGCC
>JAYUHN010000445.1:0-3275 GCA_043766965.1 Ramlibacter sp.
GTCGGGCGACAGCAAGGCAGCGTTCGACGCCCGCGTGATTCCGAGCGTGGCCTACACCGATCCCGAAGTGGCGTGGGTCGGCGTCACCGAAGACGAGGCAAAAGCGAACGG
This sequence comes from Ramlibacter sp., assembly GCA_043766965.1. Taxonomy (GTDB): domain Bacteria; phylum Pseudomonadota; class Gammaproteobacteria; order Burkholderiales; family Burkholderiaceae_C; genus Ramlibacter. The sequence goes on from JAYUHN010000445.1 coordinate 112, forward strand.
CATGAAGGTGACGAAGGGCCTGTTCCCGTGGAACGCCTCCGGCCGCGCGATTGCCAACGGCCGCGACGAAGGTTTCACGAAGCTGCTGTTCGACGAAGCGACTCACGCCATCGTCGGCGGCGGCATCGTCGGCACGCATGCCGGCGACATGATCGGCGAGATCGCGCTGGCCATCGAGATGGGCGCCGACGCGGTGGACATCGGCAAGACCATCCACCCGCATCCGACGCTGGGCGAAACCATCGGCCTGGCAGCCGAGGCCTTCGAGGGCGCGTGCACCGATCTGCCGCCAGTCAAGAAGTGATCCGACTTCCTCCCGCTCCCGCTTGCGGGAGCGGGTCGAGGTGAGGGGGAGCGCCTCAGTTCAGAAGCCCAAGTCTGTTTGCAACCTCTTCCCGTCTTTCTCCTCGCGCTTCGCCTTCTTGAACGTTTGCTCGCCGCGCGACAGGTCCGGCAACTGAGGCTTGGTGCCGGCCAGCAAGGCCTCAATCGTGAGGATCTGAATTTTCGGCACCGCGCCATGGTGCGGTGTCTCGAAGTGACCAGCGGCCGTTGCCTCCCTGAGCATTTCGCGCGTTGGCTCGGCCAGCGTAATGAACAGACCGACCGCTGCTCGCTCGCGGTCCACGTCGCCCTTCAGGGTCGCGATGTTGGAGCGTGTGACGGTCGCGCCGCCTTTGACTTGCACGATGATTTTTTCAGTCTGACCCTTGCCGACTTCGATGTAGCGCAGGCCGTCGATGCCGCGGTCTGCGCCTTTGCGGCCACCTTGGTAGGGCTGCGCGTTAACGAGGCCGCAGGCCCAGAGCTGGAACTGATGTTTGTCGCGCTCAGCAAGATCGCGTGCCGCAGCGATGTCGGTCGGGGTGCCGTGCACGTCAAAGGTTATGCCGGGGAAGGCTTCCTTCAGGCGCCGCTCGATCAGGCTCACTGCGAGGTGCGTGATGTCGATGCCGATCCAGCGGCGGTTCAGCTTTTGCGCCGCGTGCACGGCCGTGCCGCAGCCGCAGAACGGGTCGAGCACGATGTCACCTTCGTTGCTTGACGCCTGGATGATTCGTTCAAGGAGGGCGAGTGGCTTCTGGGTGGGGTAGCCGAGGCGTTCGGGGCTGGAGCCGCCGATTGCAAGCAGTTCCGACCACATGTCCTGAACCGGCGCGCCGGGCAGCTCATCGAGGTAACTCTTGAGTCGAAGGCGACCGCCTTCCTTGGCGGGGTAGTGCAGGCGATCCTCGCCATCAAGCTGTGCCATGCGTTCCGGCGTGTTCTTCCAGCCATTCGGTGGCGGTGCATAAACAATGCCATTCTTGCCAGTAAACGGATAAGTCAGATTCGGGCGAGGGTTCGGGCTGGAAAGGTTCTGCTCAGCCCATCGGCGGCCATCTGCGTCTGCAAAACGAAATCTTTCCTCGACGTAGGCAACCTCATGAGGCGTGTGTTGTTTGTTGAATTTGAACTTGCTCGATTTTGTATAGAACAGGATCGTGTCGTGAACAGCGCCGAAAGTCTTGGAGTCGTTGTGCGATCCGTAGCGTCTCCAGACGATTTCGGAGTCGAAGCGCTCGGGCCTGAAGACCGCGTCAAGAACGATCTTTAGGTAGTGACTCGCCGTCGGGTCGCAGTGCAGGTAAAGACTGCCAGTGGGTTTCAACACACGGTGCAGTTCGAGCAAGCGCAAACACATCGCCGTCAGGTACGCCAGCATGTCGTTCTCTTTCAGGAACGAGCGCAAGGCACGCATCAGCTCTGCCACATCGGTGTTCGCGTGCTGAAGGATTTCGCGGAACTCGTTTTCAGCCTGCTGGCCCCAATGCCAGGTGTCCTCGAACGCCGTGATCTGCGCTTCACCGAAGCCGTATTCCGTCTCGGGCTTCTCGGCGGTCACTACACTGGGCTTGTTGGCTGTCTTGCCTGCCTTGCCCGCCTTCGGTGCCTTCGGCGTCTTGAACAGCAGGTTGTAGTCGCGCTTGCTGTTGAACGGCGGGTCGAGGTAGATCAGGTCGACGCTGGCGTCGGCAATGCTGTCGCGCAATACGTAAAGGTTGTCGCCGAAGAAGAGTCGGTTGTTCACGCGTTGGGCTTTCTTTGGACCGGCATCACGCTTCGACAAGCAACTCGCCAGGAAGCGATGCGGCTCGTTCAAGCAATTGCACGTCGCGGGTCAACAGCGACAGATGCTCGCTTCGGGCCACGCCGAGCAGAAGGCAATCGAACGGGTCCGGGTGCAGGCCGAAGAGCGCCGCTCCCGACATGACGTGAGCGGCAGTCAAGGGCAGCAGTCTGAATCCGAAACTCTCGACCTGATCGGCGAGCGAACCCTCGGGGAGCGGCAATTTTCCGGTGGCGTTCTTCGCCAGCAACTCAAACACGCTGATGACGCTCACGCTGCACTCATGACGCTCAATCAGGCTGCGGGCTTGTTTGCCGAGTTTTCGATCGCTGCGCAGCCACCACAAAACGATGTGGGTGTCGAGCAGCAATCGTCGGCTCATCGGCGCGCTTTGGTCACACGCCCGACCGTCTGAGTGCGAGTGCGCTGCGGTGGTGCGCGCACAGGTGCAGCCGGCTCGATCGGGTGGTCAAGAATCAGTTTGGCGATGGCGGCGTTGGTCTCAGGGCTGTCCCAGTCGTCGTCAGGGGGGGGAAGGTGTTTCCACGCCCCGTAACCACGGGTCTTGGGTTGGTCTACGAGCTTGACGAGGCGCACCATTGGCTGGCCATGCTTGGCGATGACCACGTCTTCGCCTTGGAGTGCGGCCTTGACCAGCTTCGAGAGCTGGTTCTTGGCTTCGAGCATGTTGACTTGCATGGGGCTCCCGTCGCTTCATTGCTACGTTCGTGCGTTGCGCAATTCTAGCCAAGCTGGCCAAGCTGGCTTGGGCTGCGGCTTGATCCGCGGCCGAATCCGCGCATGCACGTCAGGCGATGTCGGCGCAGTGCACCTCGAAGCGGCCGGCGCGGCGGTCGGCGAAGAAGTATTTCAGGGTCTCGCGCACGGTGCGAAAGGCCAGTTCGTCCCAGGGAATCTCGGCTTCGCTGAAGAGCCGCGCCTCGATGGTTTCGGGGCCGGGCGCGAACACGGTGTCGAGCAGGCGGGCACGGAAATACAGGTGCACCTGGCCGACCCGCACGACGCTGAGCACGCTGAACAAGCCCTCCATTTC
>JAYUHN010000446.1:0-8656 GCA_043766965.1 Ramlibacter sp.
TAGCCGGCCGCTTCGCACACCAGCATCGACTCGCGCGTCATCTCCGCCACGCCGCCCAGCGTGCCGCTCGATGGACTGGGGCGGATGTATGCCTGCGGATTTACCGACAACTTTTCCATGCGCGTCTTGTCGCCCAGGATCGAGCCGCCCGACACGGTCGACGACGGATCGATGGTGAGCACCGCCACACGGTGTCCCGCATCGATCAGCAGCAAGCCGAGGACTTCGATGAACGTGCTTTTGCCGACGCCCGGGACCCCGCTGATCCCGAGCCGGAACGACTTGCCGGTGTGCGGCAGCAGCTCGGTCAGGAGATGGTCGGCGTCCGACCGGTGATCGGCGCGTGTCGATTCCAGCAGCGTGATCGCCTTGGCGATGGCGCGGCGCTGGGACACGGCGGCGCCGTGCAACATCTGCTCGGCCAGTACCCGGGCCATGGTCATGGGTGCTGGGTCCCCGCCTTCGCGGGGATGACGCGGCTCACCGCGTCACCTTGCGAATTTGCTCGAGCACGTCCTTCGCGCTGGCCGGGATCGGCGTGCCGGGACCGTAGATGCCCTTGACGCCCGCGGCGTAGAGGAATTCATAGTCCTGCTGCGGAATCACGCCGCCGACGAACACGATGATGTCGTCGGCGCCCTGCTTCTTCAGCTCCTCGATGATCGCGGGCACCAGCGTCTTGTGCCCGGCTGCCAGGGTCGAGACGCCGACGGCGTGCACGTCGTTCTCGATCGCCTGGCGCGCGCATTCCTCGGGGGTCTGGAACAGCGGGCCGATGTCCACATCGAAGCCGAGGTCGGCAAACGCGGTCGCAACCACCTTGGCCCCGCGGTCGTGCCCGTCCTGGCCCAGCTTGCTGATCATCACCCGGGGACGACGGCCCTGCTCCTGCGCGAACGCGGCGATCTCGGACTTGAGTTTTTCCCAGCCTTCGGCCGAGTCATAGGCAGCTGCATACACGCCGGTCACCTTCTGGGTATCGGCGCGATGGCGCCCGAACACTTTCTCGAGCGCATCGGAGATCTCGCCGACCGTCGCCCGGGCCCGCACCGCCTCGATCGACAGACCGAGCAGGTTTCCGTCCCCTTTTTCCGCGGCGGCGCCCAAGGCACCCAACGCGGCCCGCACCCTGTCGTCGTTGCGCGAAGCACGGATCTTTTTCAGCCGCGCGATCTGCTGCTCCCGCACCATCACGTTGTCGATGTCCCGGATGTCCATCGGATCGGCTTTCTCAAGCCGGTATTTGTTGACGCCGACGATCACGTCCTTGCCCGAATCGATCCGCGCCTGCTTTTCGGCGGCGGCGGCCTCGATCTTCAGCTTGGCCCAGCCGCTGTCGACGGCGCGAACCATGCCGCCCATCGCCTGCACTTCCTCGATGATTTTCCAGGCCGCGTCCGCCATGTCCTGTGTCAGTTTCTCCATCATGTAGCTGCCGGCCCAGGGATCGATCACGTTCGGGATGTGGGTCTCTTCCTGGATGATCAGCTGCGTGTTGCGGGCGATCCGCGACGAGAATTCGGTCGGGAGGGCGATCGCCTCGTCGAACGAATTGGTGTGCAGCGACTGGGTGCCGCCGAACACCGCGGCCATCGCCTCGATGGTCGTGCGGACGATGTTGTTGTACGGGTCCTGCTCGGTCAGCGACCAGCCGGAGGTCTGGCAATGGGTGCGCAGCATCAGGCTCTTCGGCTTTTTCGCGCCGACGTTCTTCATGATGCGCCACCACAGCAGGCGGGCCGCGCGCATTTTCGCCACCTCGAGGTAGAAATTCATGCCGATGGCCCAGAAGAAGCTCAGGCGGCCGGCGAAATCGTCCACGTCCAGGCCCTTGGCCTGCGCTGTCTTCACGTACTCCATCCCGTCAGCCAGGGTGAAGGCCAGTTCCAGCGCCTGGTTGGCACCGGCCTCCTGCATGTGGTAGCCGGAGATCGAGATCGAGTTGAACTTCGGCATGTTGCTGGCCGTGTACTCGATGATGTCGCCGATGATCCGCATGCTCGGTTTGGGCGGGTAGATGTAGGTGTTGCGGACCATGAACTCCTTGAGGATGTCGTTCTGGATGGTTCCGCTCAACTGCTCCTGCGCCACGCCTTGTTCTTCGGCGGCGACGATGTAGCCGGCGAGCACCGGCAGCACGGCGCCATTCATCGTCATCGAGACGCTGACCTTGTCCAGCGGGATGCCGGCAAACAGGATCTTCATGTCCTCGACCGAGTCGATCGCGACCCCGGCCTTGCCGACGTCGCCCGTCACGCGCGGATGGTCGCTGTCGTACCCGCGGTGCGTGGCCAGGTCGAAAGCGACCGACACGCCCTGCCCTCCGCCAGCCAGTCCCTTGCGGTAGAACGCGTTGGACTCTTCCGCCGTCGAGAATCCTGCGTACTGCCGGATGGTCCAGGGCCGGGCTGCATACATCGTGGCCTGGGGCCCGCGCAGGTACGGCTCGAAGCCGGGCAAGGTGTCGGTGTTCGGCAGTCCCTCGAGGTCGGCCGCCGTGTACAGCGGCTTGACGGCGATTCCGTCGGGGGTGTTCCAGTTCAACGCATCCAGCTGACCGCCAGGAGCCGATTTGGCCGCGGCGCTGGTCCATGCGTCCAGACTGGTCTTCGGGGGGTCGGGCTGGCTCATGGTGACATTTTCCGCGTTTTGCGGAAGTCTACAGTATCCATAATTATTGATGCAGAATTCGAAATCATCCTAAAATCCGGCATGGTTGCCGCTGTCTCCCTTGCTCCTCGCGCCCTTTATGAAGAGGTCGCCGAACTGCTGCGGCAGCGGATTTTCGGCCGCGAGCTGGAGCCTGGTGGCTGGATCGACGAGATGAAGCTGGCCGAGGAATTCGGGATCAGCCGCACTCCGCTGCGCGAGGCGCTCAAGGTGCTGGCGACCGAAGGCCTGGTGACGATGAAAGTCCGGCGCGGTGCCTATGTCACGGAGGTCTCCGACCAGGACCTCACCGACGTCTACCACCTGCTGTCACTGCTGGAGAGCGACGCGGCCGGAGTTGTTGCCGAACGCGCGAGCGATGCGCAGCTCAAGGAGTTGCAGGCTTTGCACGACAGGCTGGAGGCAGCGGTCGGTGACCGGGAGAAATTCTTCTTGCTGAACGAGCGCTTTCACATGCGGCTGCTGGAGATCGCCGGGAATCGCTGGCGCGACCAGATGGTGACCGACCTGCGCAAGGTGATGAAGCTGAACCGCCACAACTCACTGCTCAAGTCAGGACGTGTCGGCGAATCGCTCAAGGAACACCGCGCCATCATGAAGGCGCTGGCGCGGCGCGACCCGAAGGCGACGGTGCAGAAGATGCAGGAGCACTTCAGCAACGGACTGGAAGCGGCAGCCTAAGCTGTCATCCCGGCCGGGCCGCCCAGGCTGTCATCCCGGCCCTGAGCCGGGATCCAGGCTTTTCCGCGGGCCCGCCGACTAGCGCTTTCGCTCGGGCATCTCCTCGCCACCGCGCCGCGCTTCACCCTTCTTTTCCCGTCCGCCGGCCTCGCCGTGGCCATTGCGCTGCGCGGCCGCCGCCGTTGGCGCGGGCGGCGTAGCCGCAGCGGCAGGTGCGGCGGGTGCATGCGGCCCCTGGCGGGCTGCTGGAGGCGGCAATGCAAGAGTCGGCACCGGTGGAGGCGGCGGCGGTCGCGCTTCGAGCGCGGCGCGTGGCGGGGCCACGGGAGCAGCCGCAGGTGCGAGTGCCGGTCGCGGCGCAATGGCGGCAGCCTCGTCGGCGGCACGATGCGCCCCGTTGCGATGCGCGGGCTCGGCGGACGGGGCGAACCGGGCTTGCGGTTGCATCAGTGGCACGGGCCGCACTGCTTCCGGCTGGGCGTGTCGCGGAGGCACTGGGCGCACCGGCGCGGGCGCCGTAGGGCGGACGGTGGGCGCAGCCACAACCGGGGGCGCTGGCGGCACACCACTTGCCGCGTGTGATCGTGCCGCAGCATTCGGCGCGGCGCTCACGCGTTCGTCGCGCCGCTCTTGCCTGCGTTCACGCTCTGTCGATGGCACAACACGCGGCTGGGCCGTTGGTCGTGACGCAACTGGCGCAACGGCCAGAACTGGCGGAACAATATTCTGCCGGGCGATCGGCGTTGTCGCTTGCATCAACGGTGCGGCAACAGCCAGTGGAGCAGTGGCCGGCTGAAATGGCCGGACCGAAGTCGCCGCAGGCGGCGGTGCCTGCCGGGACAAGACCCGGCGGCCCTCCACCGGCTCCGGCGGCCGCACGCTGGCGGCCATGCCGGCGCCAAGCAGGCTGGCACGCACTGGCGCCAGCGGCACTGCAGTGACCACGCCCGCGGCCACCACCATGTCGCGCGTCACACGCAACGCTTCGCGGCCCACCGGACGCGCCTGCACGAAGGTCGTCGCCGGGACCGCGATCACGGCACCGGGGACTTGCTGATTCACATACGTCACGCGCGACACGTTGATGTTGTTGTAGACGTTGGTGATGTTGGTGACATTGATGACGGTGTTGCTGGTGTTGACGCGCGTGAAGTAGTCACGGCTGACGACATACGCCGGGCGGTACACGTCGGTGGGGCCGAGCGGGAACCAACCGACCTGGTCGGCTCCGGGCCGACCGAAGTTTCCCGCGCCGATGAAAGCCACCAGTGCGGGCGCATATACGGGGACTGCCGCGACCGGTCCAGGCACCCAGCACCAGGCGCTCTCGAGCCGGGCCCAGCGGCCGTAGTGCGACGAAGCGAAGCCCCACGGCGCGGCGTCGACCCAGGTCCAGCCCCATGGCGCGATCCAGGCCCAATGCCCGTCCCGGTAAGGTGCCCAGTCGGCCGCGACCCGGCGCGGCGTCCATACATTGCCGTAACCGGCGACCGGTCGCCACGAACCGTAGGTGTCCAGGTCCTGGTAGCCGATCAACTCGCGCGAGACGTAGCGGGCCGACACGGAGTGCTGCCAGCGGCCATCGCGAGCGCTGGCCCAACGGTCGAAATCATCGGGCCGTCCGATCGTGACGCTCTCGTAGTCACGCAGGCCGGCGCCCCGGAAGCGGAAGCTGCGGCCCTGGCCGACGATGAATGCGCTGCCTTCAGCGGAGACCTCCGCCTCCCCGGCGCGAACCGAAAGCACGGTCGATTCTCCATCCGCCTTCACATCTATGCGGTAGCTGCCGGGCCTGCGGATCGAAAAAGCAAGATTCGGCGTATCGACCTCGAAACTCTGGTCGCGGTCGAGCCGCCAAATCCGCAGGTTGAGGCTCCCCTGCGCCAGTCGCACCTGGGCTGTCCGGTCGTCAACGTTGAGCAAAGTGATGCTGGTGAAGGCACCCAGCCGGAGCTCCGCGCCACCCAGTTGCAGCTCGGCGCGTGATGCCGCGTCCGACCAGAGCCGGTCGCCACTGACCAGCGGCCAGTTCACGGTGGCGCGAGCCCAATCGGTTTCGCCACCGGGCGAAAACGACGTCGAGCCGCTACTGAACGCCAGCCGCGCAACCCGCGACGGCGGATCCGCCTGGGCCCACCCGAAGCAGGCCAACGCAAGCAAGCCCAGCAGCATGCGGTGAAGCAATCGGCGCGGGTTGGTCGGGTGCATGGCTGTCTCCGTGTTCCAGATTCAACGCGGCTGACGCCCTGCGTGACGACCACCATGCGCGGCGGCAGGTTGCCAAAGGTAAGCGCGGCGCGCAGAAAAAAGCCGGCATCGGCCGGCTTTTTTCGGTGTGCGCCCGCAGCGCGCGATTAGCGGCCGTCGCCGTCCAGGTCGCCCGGAATGGCACGCTCGACCCGGTGCCAGCCAGCGCGGGTGGCGCTCTTCGCCTGCTCCCAGGTCAGGCGCGAGCTGCCCTTGACGCGCTCCCAGTCGCTGCGCAGGGTCGACTCGCTGGCTTCGAAGCTCGAACCGGGGGCGCGGCTGTAAGCCTCGTACCCGGTGCGGTACGCCGGAGCGTAATCGTCGTAGCTGTAGCCGCTGAGGTACTCGGGCGCGCGGTTGTAGTTGTCGCGCCAGAACGCGTCTTCGGCTTTCGGGTTCACGGCCTGCGCCACGCCCTTGCCGGCCATGCTGCCCGCGATTGCGCCGCCAATGGCGCCGACTGCCGCACCGATCGGCCCGCCGATCGATCCCACGGTCGCGCCCGCGATAGCGCCGCCGCCCGCGCCCACGCCGCTGCCCAGGTTGTGTTCGCCAAGATTGTCGCTGCGCTTCGGATTCACGACTTCGGCCGCGCCCCGTCCGGCCATGCCGCCGGCAACGGCGCCGATCGCAGCACCAGCTGCCATGCCCACCGGTCCTCCAACCGCGCCGATGGTGGCACCTGTCACTGCGCCGGCGCCGGCGCCGGTTCCGGACGCCAGGCTGTGGTCTTCCAGCTCGTCGTCCATTTTCGGGTTGACGACTTCAGCCGCGCCACGGCCGGCAGCGCCACCTGCCACGGCACCGATCAGGGCACCGGCCACGGTACCGATGGGACCGGCGACGGAGCCCACGGCAGCGCCTGCCATAGCGCCTCCAGACGCACCGGTGGCGGTGCCGAGCTTGTGCTCGCTAGGGGCTCCGCCGGCTGTTGGGTTCGTGGACTCGGCAACACCCTTGCCGGCGAGACCGCCGGCAATTGCTCCGACCACGCCGCCGACGACCGTGCCGACAGGGCCGGCCACGGAGCCGATCACAGCACCTGCGACGGCGCCTCCGCTCGCGCCGACACCGGTGCCAACCGGATGGGCGCCGGGCTCGCCGGAAATGGGGTCATTGTTCTCTGGATTCTTGAAGCTCATGGCTGGTCCTCTGGTTAGGTTGAGTGGAATGCCGCATCGTTGCAACGACCTGCGGAAACATATCGTCACCTTCGGCAGAGCACCGCCATGTCATCCAATGCCGCGCTGCGACGTGGGATTGAAGATGAGCGTCCAATCGGCATGCCTCAGCAGTAATCCAGCGCTCCGGTACAGTTGACGTATGCAGTACGTCGTCGCCGTCCGCACCCTGTGCGAATTCGCGGCCAAACAAGGGGACCTGGACCTGCGGTTCACGCCCTCGCCGACGGCGCAAGAAGGGATCGCCGGCCACCAGCTGGTGTCTCGCAGGCGCGGCCCCGACCATGAAACCGAGGTCACGCTCCTAGGCCAATACGAGCATCTCACCGTGCGGGGCCGTGCCGATGGCTACGACCCGTCGCTTAACTGCCTCGAAGAGATCAAGACCCATCGCGGCGACCTCGCCAGGCAACCGTCGAACCATCGCCATCTGCACTGGGCCCAGGCCAAGGTCTACGGCGCCCTGTTGTGCCGCGACAGGTCGCTGGCCGGCCTGACCGTCAAGCTGGTGTATTTCGACATCGAGACCCAGGATGAAACCGTTTTCAGCGAGACCTGTTCCGCGGACGCGCTGCAAAACTTTTTCGAAGTGCTCTGCGTGCGCTTCCTGGCCTGGGCGGCGCAGGAACTGGCGCATCGGGAGGCGCGCGACGCAGCGCTCACCACGCTCGCCTTCCCGCATGCGGCGTTCCGCACCGGCCAGCGTGAACTGTCCGAAGCCGTCTACAAAACGTCGGTGAACGGCCGGTGCGTTCTGGCCCAGGCGCCCACCGGCATCGGCAAGACGGTCGGCACCCTGTTCCCGCAGCTCAAGGCCGCTGCGTCGCAGGGCCTCGACAAGCTGTTCTACCTGGCTGCAAAAACGCCCGGACGGCAACTGGCGCTGGACGCGCTGATGCTCCTGGGGCGCAGCGCACCCGGCTTGCCGCTGCGCGTGCTCGAACTGACGGCGCGCCACAAGGCATGCGAACACCCCGACAAGGCCTGCCACGGCGATTCGTGTCCCCTTGCCAAGGGCTTCTACGACCGCTTGGCGCAAGCCCGGTCTGCCGGCCTTGCAGTGCGCGTGCTGGATCGAGCGGCGCTGCGCGAGCTGGCCCTGCGGCACGCGGTCTGTCCCTACTACCTCGCGCAGGAAATGGCCCGCTGGTCTGACGTTGTCGTGGGCGACTACAACTATTACTTCGACGGCAGCGCCATGCTGTATGCGATGACGGTGGCCAACGAGTGGCGCGTCGCGGTGCTGGTGGACGAAGCCCACAATCTGGTGGAACGCGGGCGCGGCATGTACACGGCGCAATTGCGGCAAGGCGACTTTCGTGCGGTACGTGCCGGTGCGCCCGCGGCACTGAAGCGTCCGCTCGACCGGCTGCACCGCGCCTGGAAAGAAGTGCATGGCGACCAGGCATCCGCCTATGAAACCCGCGAAGACCTGCCGGCCAGGTTCATGACGGCGCTGCTGCAGGCAGCGGCGGCAATTGCCGACCATCTGGCCGAAACACCGGCGCAGCCGGGCGGGGCGCTGCAGCAATTCTATTTCGACGCGCTGCAGTTCACGCGGCTGGCGGAATCGTTCGGCAGCCACTCGCTGTTCGACGTCACGCTGCAGCCGCTCTCGAGGATGCAGAAAAACGCCGACGCCTCGCTCTGCATCCGCAACGTCGTGCCCGCGCCTTTCCTGCGGCCGCGGTTCGCAGCAGCGCGATCGGCTGCGCTCTTTTCAGCGACGCTGAGTCCGCGAAACTTTTACCAGGACATGCTGGGCCTGCCGCAGAACTGCGCCTGGATCGACGTGCCCTCGCCGTTCCATCCCGATCAGCTGGCGGTGCAGGTGGTGAAAAGCATCTCGACCCGTTATCCGCACCGGCAGCGGTCCA
>JAYUHN010000447.1:0-22487 GCA_043766965.1 Ramlibacter sp.
AGCTCCCTCTCATTTCACCTGAAAGAGCTGACGCAAGCGGGCCTCATCACGCAGGAGCGGGCAAGCCGAAACCTCATCTATCGCGCTGCTTTCGACCAGATGGATGCGGTGCTGGGGTATCTGACGGAGAACTGCTGCGAAGGCGCCGACTGCGCGGTGCGCACTTCCGCAAACTGCCGTGACTAAGCCACATGTCAGCCGGTTCCAGATGACTTTCAACATCCTCATCCTCTGTACCCACAACTCCGCGCGCAGCGTGCTTGCCGAGGGCATGCTGAATCACCTGGCGAAAAAGCTGGGCAGGGACGTCCACGCGTTCAGCGCTGGCAGCGCCCCCAGCGGTCGCATCAATCCGTACGCCCTTGAAGCGTTGGCCGGCGCCGGCGTTGACACCTCCGGGTACCGAAGCAAGACCTGGGACGAGTTCAGCCTGCCGGGCGGGCCCACGATGCATGTCGTGATTACGGTTTGCGATAGCGCGGCGGCCGAGACCTGTCCCTATTGGCCGGGTAGCCCGGTAAAAGTGCACTGGGGCTATCCCGACCCGTCAAACGCCACTGAGGCGAACAGGAAAAACGCATTTGAGCTCACCCGCCAGGCCATTGGCTACCGCATGCTGCAACTGCTGCAACTCCCCCTCGAGACCATGAACAACGAAGAGCTTCGATATGCTCTCACCTCTATCTCCAGGTCCTGAACATGAGTACGACAGACATGACCGCGGGCGAAGTCGCATCCACAAAGCCCGGCATTGGCTTTTTCGAACGGTACCTGACCATCTGGGTTGCGCTGTGCATCGTCGTTGGCGTCGGCATTGGCCAGCTGTTCCCCGGCGTGTCTCACGCGGTCGCCTCGATGGAGGTGGCCAAGGTGAACATTCCTGTGGGCGTGCTCATCTGGGTGATGATTATTCCGATGCTCTTGAAAATCGACTTCGGGGCGCTCGGTCAAGTCAAGGCGCACGTCCGCGGCATCGGCGTCACTCTCTTCATCAATTGGTCGGTCAAGCCATTCTCGATGGCGTTGTTGGGATGGATTTTCATCCGGCACCTGTTCGCACCGTATCTGCCGGCAGAGCAGGTTGACAGCTATATCGCGGGTCTCATCCTGCTTGCGGCCGCACCGTGCACCGCCATGGTGTTCGTCTGGAGCCAGCTGTGCAAGGGGGACCCATACTTCACGTTGTCCCAGGTGGCTCTCAACGACTCCATCATGGTCGTTGCATTTGCCCCCATCGTGGCGCTGCTCCTTGGCCTGTCATCCATCACCGTGCCTTGGGGTACGCTGTTGACCTCGGTGGCGCTCTACATTGTTGTGCCTGTCGTCATTTCGCAGGTTTGGCGCAAAGCGTTGCTCGCAACGGGCGTGAAGCACTTCGAGCGAGTCGTCGCCAGGCTGGGGCCGCTTTCGATTTCGGCTCTGCTGCTCACGCTCGTGCTGCTGTTTGCGTTTCAGGGCGAGGCCATCATCGAACAGCCGCTTGTCATCGCGCTGCTGGCCGTCCCCATCCTTATTCAAGTTGTCCTCAATTCGGGCCTGGCGTATTGGCTGAATCGGAAGATGGGCGTGCAACATTGCGTGGCAGGGCCGTCGGCCCTGATCGGTGCGAGTAACTTCTTCGAGCTGGCTGTGGCTACCGCCATCAGTCTGTTCGGCTTCAAGTCAGGCGCCGCCCTGGCCACTGTGGTGGGGGTCCTCATCGAGGTGCCGGTGATGCTCGCTGTCGTTGCCGTGGTGAACCGCACGCAAGGCTGGTACGAAACCGGACTGGCCAGACAGCGGAGCTGAACCAATGTCCGATGTGCTTGAGAAAGATCCGACTCTTCCCGCGTTGCGTCCGGACCTTTTCGACGTCCCGACCCTGGACCGGCTGAGGCCCAGTACGCCGTCGCAGCACCGACCTCGCTTCCTCATGCTCTATGGGTCTGTGCGTGCGCGCTCATACAGCCGCCTTTTGACGTTCGAGGCCGCTCGACTGCTGGAGGCCATGGGCGGCGAGGTAAAAGTTTTCGACCCGACCGGCCTGCCCCTGGCGGACGGCGCGCCCGAAAGCCACCCGAAGGTCCAGGAACTTCGCAAGCTTGCCGAGTGGTCCGAAGGCATGGTGTGGTGCTCCCCGGAGAGGCATGGCGCCATGACAGGCATCATGAAGACGCAGATTGACTGGATTCCACTTTCCATCGGGGCCGTGCGCCCGACCCAGGGCAAGACCCTGGCTGTCATGGAGGTGTCCGGCGGCTCCCAGTCGTTCAATGCAGTCAATCAGCTCAGGGTACTCGGCCGATGGATGCGGATGTTGACTATTCCGAACCAGTCGTCGGTTGCCAAGGCTTTCACCGAGTTCACAGAAGACGGTCGGATGAAGCCGTCCGCGTACTACGACCGGGTTGTCGACGTGATGGAGGAACTGTTCAAGTTCACCCTTCTGACGCGCGACATCGGCCCCTACCTGGTGGACCGGTACAGCGAGCGCAAAGAAAGCGCTGACGAGCTATCGGCGCGCGTCAATCAGCGCACCCTTTGAGGCTGGATGGTTGAAGCAGCAATCCGGGCGCGCCAAGCGCGCTGACTATTACCCGCAGCAGCCCTTTTGCGCACCCTGCGACTGCATCGGCGGGCAGGGAACCGTCGCATAGGAACAATAGACGCAGCAATCACCCGGTGCCGGCCGCAACACGGCGTGGCAACGCTCGCACTCATAGAACCACTGGCAGGCGTCGGTGGGCATTGTTTCCGTCTTGGCGTGCCCGCACTCGGGGCAGGTCAGCGTCGACCTGGTCTGGACGTCCATTCTCTATTTCAGCTCGCGTGCACTCGAGGGATAGCCCGCATTGGTGGTCGACTTCACCAGCGTTGCGATGGTGGCAACGTCGGGGTCGTACACCACGGTCGCGGTTTTCCTGCCGAAGTCGATCTGGGCCTTGGCCACGCCCGGCGTCTTCTCCAGTGCTTTTTTCACGGTGACCGGGCACAGCTCGCAAGTCATGTTCTTGACGTCGAGCGTGACGGATTTCGGCGCAGCCGCGAAAGCGCCGGCGGAAAGGGCAACGAGAGTGGCAAGCAATAATCCTTTATACATTTCAACTCCTTAAATCATCATGGGGAGCAGCCAGGGGGAGGCGGTCAACAAGACCGCGAGTCCTCCGACCACCCAGAAAATCCCGCGCTGGCGCCCGAGAACATCCGATGTCGCACATGCTTCACCGGGCTCGCACGAGGGGGCGAGATACAGCCTGCGCCACGCGAAGCCAAGGCAGACAAGGACTGCGCCGACGAAGACAAGCCGGTAGGGCTCCAGCGCCGTCAGGTTGGAGATCCATGCGCCGCCGATGCCGAGCGACAACAACACGAGGGGTCCGGCACAGCATGCCGAAGCGCCGATCGCAGCCAGCGCGGCGCCAAAAAGCGAACTTCCCGTCCTTGTATCCATCTTGACCTTTCACGATTCAGGCATCACTGTAAAGTCTGGACCAGCATCCAGAGTCAAGCACTTTCTTGGAAGGCCCCGATGGCAGAAATGACAATCGGCCGGGCGGCGACGGCGGCCGGCGTGAACATCGACACCATCCGCTATTACCAGCGCCGTGGTTTGGTGGATGAGCCGGTGCTGCCCGCCGGCGGCCAGCGGAAATACGGGGACGACACGGTGCGCCGGGTCAAGTTCATCAAACGTGCCCAAACCTTGGGGTTCACCCTGGAAGAGACAAAGAGCTTGCTGAGCTTCGAACAGGCCCGCAGTTGTACCGCCACCAGAAAGCTGGCCGAGCACAAGGTCGTCGAGATCGACGCACGCATCGCGGACCTGCGGCGCATGAGAAAGACATTGGCGGCGCTTGCGCTGCACTGCGAAAGCAGCGAGGCTCCTGGCCATTGCCCGATCATCGATACGCTGATGACGGGCTAGCCGTCACCTGATCCCGCATTGCCCGGTCGGAGTCATCGCTTGTCGAATCCTGTCTCGTCCGTCCCCGTTGCCGCGAGTGTCCCGGGCTACACCCTGTGGCAGCTTGCCGGGTACATGTTGCGACTGGGAACGATCGGCTTCGGCGGCCCTGTGGCACTGGTCGGCTACATGTACCGCGACCTGGTGGAACAGCGGCGCTGGATTTCTGAAGCCGACTACAAGGAGGGCCTTGCCCTCGCGCAATTGATGCCGGGTCCCCTCGCCGCGCAACTGGCGATCTATCTCGGCTACGTGCACTACCGCATTGCCGGTGCGACGCTGGCCGGAATCGCCTTTGTCGTGCCGTCGTTCCTGATGGTGGTGGCGTTGGGCGCCGCTTATGTGGCCTACGGCGGCCTCGGCTGGATGCAGGCCGTGTTCTACGGCGTCGGCGCCTGTGTGATCGGCATCATCGCCATGAGTGCCTACAAGCTCACCACCAAAAGCATCGGCGGGGACCGGCTGCTCTGGGCGATCTACCTCGTGAGCGCGGCAGTGACCGTGATCACCCAGTCCGAAATCATCTGGGTCTTCCTGGGCGCCGGGGTGCTGGTCTGGCTGCTTCGGGCGCCGCCTCGCAACTGGTCGGGACGCATGCACTCCATCGCCTTGGCGGCGCCGGTGGCGGGTGCGCTGGCCGCGGCCGCCGTGGACTGGGGCCGGCTGGTGGAGATCGGCGCTTTCTTCGCGTATGCCGGCACTTTCGTTTTCGGCAGCGGGCTGGCCATCGTCCCGTTCCTCTACGGCGGCGTTGTGACCGAGCACAAGTGGCTGACCGACCGGCAGTTCGTCGATGCGGTCGCGGTGGCGATGATCACACCCGGACCGGTCGTCATCACGACCGGCTTCATCGGCTACCTGGTCAGCGGCTTCTGGGGCGCACTGGTCGCGGCGCTGGCCACGTTTCTTCCGTGCTACCTGCTGACGGTGATTCCCGCGCCGTATTTCAAGAAGCACGGGCGCCATCCCGGCATCATCGCTTTCGTCGACGGTGTCACGGCCGCCGCCATCGGCGCCATCACCGGAGCGGTCATCGTGCTCGGACAGCGCTCGGTCACGGACTGGGTCACTGCTGCGCTGGCAATCGGGACTGCCGCTTTGCTGTGGAGATACAAGAAGCTGCCCGAGCCGATCATCGTGCTGCTGGCCGCGGCAGCGGGCCTGGTGCTGCATCCGCTGATGACGAAGTAGCCCGCAGTTGCCCTTGGCGGCCTCAGTCGGCCTTGATGTCACCGGCCCTGACGACCTGCGCGAGCTTTTCGACGGAGGTCTTGATCCAGCCCCCGAACGCTTGCGGCGAAGCCGTCCTGGGGACCACGCCATTGGCTTCGAATTGCGCCGCAATCGCCTTGTCCTGCACTGCCGACGCGACCGACTCGTTGATCCTGGCGATGATGTCGGCCGGGATGCCCGCCGGCCCCATCAGGCCGCACCACGATTCGAACAGGTAGCCCGGCACGCCGGCCTCGGCTACGGTGGGCACGTTGGGCATGCGCGGAAATCGCTGCGCCGAACTCATGGCCAGGGCGCGCACCGATCCCGAATGAATGTGTTGCTCCATGCTGCCGACGGTGTCGAACATCAGCTGGATCTGGCCGGAAATCAGGTCCGTGCGCGCGGTGCCGGCCGAACTGTAGGGAACGTGCTGCATCTTGATGCCCGCCATCTGGTCCATCAGTTCCATGGCCATGTGGTAGGTGTTGCCGACGCCGCCGGAGCCATAGGAGAGCTTGTTGGGGTTGACCCGCGCGTACGCGATCAGCTCCTGCAGCGACTGGACCGGCAGGTTCCTGTTCACGACCAGCACCTGCGGGAAGTTGCCGATGGGAGCAACCGGAACCAGTTCCTTCTGGATGCTGTAGCCCCGCTTCGGATACAGCGATTCGCCCGCCGCGTGGGTTTCGGACACGAAGACCAGGGTGTAGCCGTCCGGTGCCGAACGGGCGGTGGCGTTCAGTCCGATCGTCCCGGCCGCACCGGCTCGGTAGTCGACGATCACAGGCTGGCCCAGTCGCTCGGCCATCTTCGGCGCGATCAGGCGCGTCAGGATGTCGGCCACACCGCCAGGAGCCGAAGGGACGATGACCTTGATCGGCCTGCCCGGAAAAGCGCTGCCGCTCTGGCCCCAGGCTTTTGCGGCAACGGACATGAGCACGGCGCCGGCCAGCGTCAGTCCGCTCCGGCGTGTCATGGGCTCGTGCTGCATCGAGGAATCTCCGTTGCGTCTGGTGCGGCCAATTGTCGGCGGCGCCGGTACGGCGTGGTCTAGGACTTACCCCGGCGGGGCGATAATCCATCTCTTTTTCAGTTTTCTTGATCGTCATGTTTTCAAAGCCCAGAGCCTTGCTTTCATCCTTGGCTGCCTTGATGCTGGTCTTGCTCCACGGCGCCGCGCAAGCGTCATGCGGTTCCACCTTCTGCGCGGTCAATACCTACTGGGACACGCAAGGCCTGTCCAATTCAAGCGGCCTCGTCATCGACCTTCGCTACTCGTATGCCAAGGCAGACCGGTTGCGCGCGGGGTCGCAGCGGATAACGGCGGCCGCCCCCAGCGGCAGTAACGAAGAAATCGAAAATCGCAGGACCGTCAACCAGTTGCTCGACCTGGAGGCGGACTACTCTGTCAATGATCGCTGGAACGTGGCGCTCGCCGTGCCGCTGGTGATGCGCGACCATCTGCACACTTTCGATTCGTCCCTCAGCGGCCCGTTCCCGCAGGAAGCGCGCTTCACCAGCCTGGGCGATGTTCGTGTGGTCGGTAAATACAAGTTCGACACCGGCAATCCGCTCGCGGGCGGCGGCTTGCGCCTGGGCCTGAAACTTTCAACCGGGTCCATCGGCAAGACCATGAATCCGCCCGACCCAGCGTCGCCGACGGTTCCCTATACGCTCGAGCGTTCGGCCCAGCCCGGCACCGGCAGCATCGACCTCATCCTTGGCGCTTATCGGTTCGGGGGCTGGGCCGACTCCCGGTGGAACTGGTTCGCGAGCGGGCAGTTGCAATCGGCCATCACCGTGAGGGGCGGATACCGTCCCGGGCGCCAGATGCAGATCGACCTGGGTTTGAACTACGCATTCTCGCCAGAGCTGGTTGGGCTGTTGCAGCTCAATGCGCACCACCGCGCGCGTGACACGGGTGCAAACGCGAATCCGGCGTCGGGCGGCGCATCGTTGAATGTGAGTCCTGGATTGAGTTATGCGGTGTCGCCGCAGTCGCGCGTCTATGCATTCGTGCAAAGGGCGATCTTCCAGCGCGCCAACACGGATCCATCGACCGGCGCCGGCCAGCTGGTGGCGCCGTGGTCAGTTGCTGCCGGAATCAACCATCGTTTCTAGTGGATGCAGGCAGTCAGGATGCGGCGGCCACCGGTCAGTGACTTGTTCTCGACATTGCTCGTTACTTTGCGCCAGCTGCTAGACTGATTGGACATTGCTTACCCGTCGGGAAAGCGCATTGACGAGCCAGATGCGCCCCCTGGCGTCACACCATCAGGAGATCCTTTTGAAACCTTCCTCAACCGTACAAGACAAAATCAAGTCCCAGTCCAGCGGAGGTACCTCGTCACTGGCGACGCCGACCGATCTGGACAGCAAGGGCACGCAGGAAATCGCCGACGGCATGAACGGCCTGCTGGCCGACGTGTTCGCGATCTACCTGAAGACCAAGAACTTCCATTGGCACATGAGCGGCCCGCATTTCCGCGACTACCATCTGATGCTGGACGAACAAAGCGACCAGCTGTTTGCCATGACCGATCCGATTGCCGAGCGCATCCGCAAGCTTGGTTGCCGGACGCTGCGGTCGATCGGGCAGATTTCGCGCACCCAGCGTGTCAAGGATAACGACTCGGATTTCGTTGCGCCGTCGGACATGCTCGCCGAGCTGCGCGAGGACAACAAGCATCTGGCCAAGCAATTGCGCGATGTCCATGAGGTATGCGACAAGAATGACGACATCGCAAGCGCGAGCTTGCTGGAAAACTGGATCGACGAAACGGAACGCCGCACCTGGTTCCTGTTCGAGGCATCGCGCGGCCTCGACGCGGGCGGTCACTGATCCAGGTCCATCCGTTACGGCAGGGTCGTCGGCCAGGCATGCAACAGGGTTCGCGCGTGCTTCGCCAGCTTGGCGCTGACCAGCCTACGGCGGGAGACGCTTGCGCTGGTCCCACGCGTGAGCAGATGGGTGCCGCGAAACGGCCATATGCCGGTGTAGGTCAAACCGAACTGGGCAGCAAGAAGCTGCAGCGACAGGCGCGAGTAGATGGAGACATGGCCATTGCGCGGCGCCGCGTACCACCATGACAGCCGGGTTTCGTCGGTCACGATGCCATCGTGGATACCGGTCCCGATGTAGATCGTCAGCTCGCCCGGTGACGCGCGCTCCAGGATCTGGCGCAGCGAACCCACCGGATCGGGACTGTGCTCGAACACCTCAAACGCGCTGCACAGGTTGTAGCGGCCGGCGAACTCCGGCGTGAGGCTGGTGCTGCCATACGGGTCGTAGGAGTCGAAAGCGCACCCGTTCCGGCGCAACAATGCCGCGGTCATTCCGTTGCCGCCGCCGTAATCGAGGCCGACGGTTTGCTGCCGGCGCCCGGAAAGGAACGAAACGATCTCCCTTGCGTTGCCGTGCGGACGAACGTCCTGGTAATCCGGATCGACCCTGGCGTAGTCCGCGTTGTACACATGAGTCCGCCATTGATCGCCGGTGAACTCGTCGAAGAAGTCGGTGTAGATGAAGCGGCAGTGGCTACACCGCCGGTAGATCACGGGGACGGCCGCCAATCCTTGCGGGTACAGCGAGCGGTCGCAGCTCTTCTGGAAGTCCACCACGTCGAACGGTTCGGCCGTCTTGCCGCAGATCTTGCATGCCGCGGCCGGACGATGTCGCGTTGCCTTGAGCTTTTTGACGGCATGGTCCAGCAGTTCGTCGCCGGCCGGTAGCGACTCGCGCCGCGTCGAAACGACAGTCATACGGGGAACGTGCGGGCCCGCCGGGGCCTCAGTCGCGGTAGCCGGGGTTCTCGCGGTCCAGCACCCGCATCATCGCGGCGAAGAACAGGTCTTCGCGCTCCTTGCGGCTGTGGCGGTCGTCGACGCCGGGGATCTGTACGTTGCGGGCCACATCGTCGCTCATCACTTCGATCTCGCGCCCGGTGCCCAGGGCCAGCACCTGGTTGCGGCAAACCCGCTCGAGCCGGTACAGCCGCCGGTACGCTTCGGGCACCGAATTGCCGGTCACCAGGATGCCGTGGTTCTTCATGAAGACGATCGGCTTGTCGCCCATCAGGCTGGCAAGGCGCTCGCCCTCCTGCAGGGTGTCCGCGGTGCCCGCGTAGTTGTCGTCGTAGGCGATCAGGCCATGGTAGAAAGCCGCCGTCTGACTGGCGGCCAGCAGCCGGTTGTCCTTGAGCATGTTCAGGGTGACGGCCCATGTCTGGTGCGTGTGCAGGACGACAGCGGCGCCGGTGATCCGGTGGATCGGTGCGTGGATGCATTGGGCCGAGAGTTCGACCACGCCCTGGCCCTGCAGCACGTTCGCTTGTTCGTCGAACACCATCAGGTCGCTGGCCCGGGCCTCGGACCAGTGCAGGCCGAATGGCAGGATCAGGTACTCGCCGTCGCGGCCCGGTACGGACACCGTGAAATGGTTGTCGATGCCTTCTTCCAGCTCGTGCAGCACGGCCAGCCGGTGCGCGGCGGCAAGCTGGACGCGGGCCTGGGCAACGAGGTCCTCGGCCGCGGCGGCTGAGGAGGGCAGGGGGTTGATCGCGTGCAGGGTCATAAGCACCATTTGACCACCATTGCATTGCACCCGGCATCAGCCAGCAGCGGATGCCCACTGCTGCTGGAGCGAGTCATTGAAATGTTTCCGGATCGGGGACAACCCACTTCTTAATTACTGTCGATCAGCCGTTGCCAGTACGTTCGATACCGGCGGCCCAGGACTGGACCAGGCGGCGTCAGTACCTGGGTTCCGCTGATTGCGCCCTGATACGTCTTGCCGTTGATCACGACTGAAACTGGTACTGGCGTGGGCGGGTAGCCGCCGCCGGCCCGCACCAGGAAGCGGTCAGCCGTCGTCAGGGTACCGCTCTTGTTCTCGTCCACAGTCGCAGCTCCATTCAGGTAGCTGAGCGCATAAAGCCGGGCTTGGCCGAGGTTACCTACGCATGCATTCGCCGCGACTGGTGTGGGGGTGTTGGTGCCGAAATAGACCGTGCCAGCAAGCGTGGTCGAGCCATCCACGACCTTCTCGCCCGTACTCAGGCTCACATACCAGCCGCTAGCCGCATTCAAGGCTGTTTTCGCGGTAGTGATCTGGGCGGCCGTCCCCACCTGAATCAGATTTGCGGTGGTGTCGTACAACTGACCTGACACACCGGAGGCCGACCCGGCAATCCCCTCGGTGATCGGCAAGGATCGCTGTGCGTTCAAGCCATGGTCGTCCTTGATCATGTAGTAGCGGTTGGCGATGCTGGTATCGAACGGGTGCTCACGGTCACCCGAGCCGAGCAGAAGTGTGTCGAATAAGCTGGTCGTATCCGCTGGAATGATGTCAGGTGGATAGAGGAACTTGCGGGCATTCGCCCCGGCGCCGCCTAGCGAGGCCACCTGGCTGACCGTCCAGTTCGCGGGGTTGGCATCGTCAACATTGATACGCCAGACATTGGCGCCGGTGTCCGACGCATAAATGCGGTCGATGTTGCCGTCCCCGTCGGAATCGTAAACCGCGACCGTGGCGGGCATGGCGTAGATCATGCTGGGAACTGTCTTGCTGAAAGGCACACCAGCCAGGGCAAGGGCAGGGGATGCCTGCCAGATCGGGTTGCCAGTCGTTGCATCGAGCACCATGACGCCGCGGCCCATGGTGGCTACGCCCTGGATGGTGGGGTCGTTGGCGGCTGGGTCGTAGCCCAGGCCGAAGATCAGCACCGGGTTGGACTGGTAGCGTAGCTTCGCGATCCGCATATCCGACCAAGACTGACCCAGTTCGGCAAACCCGGGATCAGCGCTGCTGTGCTTCCAGAGAAATTTCGGCGCCAGGGGATTGCTCACGTCCAGCGCGTAGATGAACCGGCCGCCGCGACGCATCGACATGAAGAGATAGGCCTTGTCGCCACGGGTGTAGTCAATCTTTCCGTCATTGACTGAAGAATATGTGTAAGTCGTCGGCGAACCATCCATGAAGTATGGCTTGGGGTTGTTTGCACTGATTGCGGGTGAGTGGTTGCGCATGCGCTGAAACTGCGAAAAATGTTCCGCGGCGATGAAGCTCCACAATTCATTGCCATCGCCGTTGGCAAGAGTCTGGCCACCCTTGACGGCATGCAGCATGCCGTCATTCGCGCCGTAGTAGACAACGATGTCGTCGGCGGTGCGGTTGTAGTTGACCACGGACGGGCGTGCGTGAAGCACGTCGCCGTGCGCAAATCCGCGCACGCTTGTTGCCGCCACCGCCGGATTGGCATCGGTAGCGGACAGGGGCGTGGGGTCATCCTGATTCGCATTGCCGCCGCGGACCCAACTGATGATGGCATCGCGCTCGGTGGTACTTGCGGCGCCCAGCAAAGCGGTGGTGATGGAGGTGTTGGTGGTGTTGAAGGGTGTGGACGAAAGCGCGGATGCCGCGGCGCAAGACCCTGTGCAGGTGTAGATGTTTCTTGCAGCCTGACTTGTGGCGAATGCTGTGCGGATGTATTGGGCTGCGCCACCCTTTTCCACCAGATCGCCGTCGGGCGAATCGGACTGGCCGCCCACGCCCTGCGAATCGACGTAGTACAGCGGGTCCCAGAAAGTGGATGGCTGCGTCCAATAAGTGACGGCACTTGGATTGATAAAGCCAGTGGTCGGGTTTTCCGCTGCCGCACCCAGGCTGTCAGCCAAAAACAGGCTGGGAGGCGTGACGCTCGTGTCGACGCCGAGCTTGAACTGCTTGAGGTTACCCGCCCAGTTGGGCAGAGAGTTCGGGTCGGGTCGGAAGACGCCCAGGTACACCTGGTTCAAGTAGGTGCCGCGCACGCTGACCGACACCGGCAACGAAGCGGCGCCAAACACCGAGTTCACCGCCTGGATCTGGGCCAGGATGTTCTGCAAGTTAGCCTGAAGCGCGCTGTCACTACCAGCCTGGTAGTATTTTCCGCCACCCTCGCGGGCCATATTCTTCAAGACGTTTGTGTATGCGAGGTTTTGCTGCGCGTTATATGCGTCGATGGTGTAGGTTGTCACCGACCCATTGGCGGCAGCGACGCTTCCTCGCGGCAGGTCGGGACGCAGATGAAGGAAACGCGTCCATGCCGACTGGACATCCGGCGTGGTGGTGTAGCTGTAGGTTGTAAGCGTAGTGCTCGATGGATCGGCGGTGAGAGGCGACGCCGGGGACGCCGCAGGACCATTGTTTCCGATGAAGATGATGTAGGTCTTGGCGCAGTTCGAGCCGATCGGGCTGTTGTAGGCAGAGTTGGCAGATGAGCCTTTGTAAGCGAAGCCGTTGGTCAATGATTTGCCAGCGGGTGTGAGCCCGGTATTGCCCGAGTAATCGGCGCTGGCATCCATCCCCGCCCAACTGGCTGAACCATTGAGGTAGAGCCAGGCTTCATAGAGGGTGTTGGCGATGCCTGCGCCGCTCTGATTCACCTTTTCCGACGGGCTGTTGACACTGATCCCGGAGACAATGTTCTGGAACGCCGAATTGTTGGCGCTCACGGTCATGTCCCGCACTCCGTACCGTACGTAACCGCCGGTTTTCCCGGCGACGGTGAACTCCATCAATCCGACGTTCGCGGGTCTGGTAAGGCCGGCGACAAAGTTTTTGATGGCCAGAAGTTCCGCGTCCCCTGCTGTGGGCGAACCCACCCACTGCTGGGCCGCTCTGGACCAATTCGACGTGTTGTCCAGAATGAAAATGATGTTGGGTGCCGTTGAACTGCTGCCCGGCGGCTGGTTGAAAAGAGACGTGTCGTCGGCGTGGCAGGTCACAGCGCAAAGCATCAGGACCACCGGGAACAGCATCTGCAGGAATTTCGATCGTTTCATTTTGAACCCCAGGGTCGTGCGTTGTTGGGCGAGAGAGGGCGTATTGCCTTAGCAGGCAGCGGTTGAATCCATTCGCACCTTGACGCCCTGGTGGATGGTGGCGGAGGCGCCGGTACGGGTGTCGGTGACGATGGCCTTGACGTCCCAATAGGTGTCCTTGGGTGCCGAGGCCGCAAAGTCCACGCTGTAGCCGGAAACGGGCACCATCTTCAGGCACACCGGCGCGGAGACGGTGCCTGTGAAACCTGAAATGGTGATCGACTGGTCGACCGGTGTGTAAAAGCGGTTTACGTCCCCCATGACCATCTGCTCGATCGCCTGCTGCGCCGTGGCCACGGCCTCGTTTTTAGACTGCATGTTGCCGACCGTCTTGAGGTTGAAGTTGGTCATCCGGATGGCCGAAATGACCAACAGGGTCAGTACAACCAGCATGACCAGGCTCAGCAGCAGGCTGGTGCCGTGCTGGCGTCGTGCGGCGATGACGAAGGTTCGTTTCATTTTCATTCCCTCTGCTGGCCGGGGTTGACGGCGCGAACAATGGCGCTGTAGGCATGGCGCTTGTAAGCATCGGAAAACGGCCCGACTGTTCCCGCCACGCCCAGGTTGTAGGTTTTGCCGTCTACATACCCAGCCGATCGGTCAGAGTTGCGCGCCAGCAGATTGACCTGCACCGTCATGACATTGGGCCAGTCGGCTACCGCAGGAGCGGTTACGAGAGCACTGGAAGTTCCATCTCCGGTGGTTCCCGCCATTCCGGTGTTATCGATGCCATAGTCGAATTGCAGGTTTTCAATGCCGTCGACCAGCGGCACCGTGGTCAGCGTCGTGCTGCCCGCAATCGCGATCATCTCCAGGCGCTTCAATGTCGGCACCGGGCTGCCGTTGTCTGCCGCCGATGTGCATACGGTGGCCCCGGTGGCGTAGATGTTGCAAGGGCTCAGAAAGTAGATGTGCTGCACATATCTGCGCACTTCGGCCGCCGTGACCGCGTCCTTTTGCTTCAAGATATACAGCGAAGGTGCCGCGGGTGTCGGGTCGAGGCCCAGCCCCGTTAATTTGGCGATGGGCGTTGTCTGTACATAAATCTGGCCGTCGACAAGGGCGTTTATCGCAGGCACTGTATCGTCGGCCTCCAGGCGCCGTAACACCAGGATGTCGGTGCCGGGGATGTGGTTTGCATCGGGCAGGCAGGCCGAGAGAGGGGCTGGCACGGAGGCCGGCGCATCGTAACCCTGCAGCGGCATGGCCAGTGCTGCATCAATGGCGGCCGCGGTTGTGGCGCAGGGGTCCGGTAAAGTCGCCGGTACTGACAGCAGTCCGCCGTATTGGCCATAAAACCCGGCATGCTGGATATCGTCCTGCAGCAGCGTCAGCGCGTAGCGGCCGTTTTCAATCTGACGGCCCGATTTGTCAAGTTCGGCGCGCGTTGCGCTTTGCTGTGCAATAAGGGTTGCAATGCCAGCCACCAGAAAGAGCCCGATCGCCATGGCGATCATGAGCTCTACTAGTGTCAAGCCTGTCTGTTGGCGGCGCTGCAAGAAGGGCGCAGTCGGGTGGATTGATTTCATCGCGGTCAATTGGTTAATTGAGATTGGCAATCTGTAATTTCAGGCTCACGACGCGGCGCAGGCTTTCATTTCCGTACAGCCCCACGCCGCATGCGAGTCCGGAGGCCGGCGCCGCAGTGGCGGCGGTGCCTTGCCAGGCGACGCTCACCAAATAAATACCTGTCGCTGGATAGAAACTGACGCAGCCGCGTGCGCCGACCATGGCCCCAAGATTCGAACCGTTCAGGGTCTCGGCTGCTCCATTGAGCAGATTGCTCCAAGCTACCAAATCGCTCATGGCCAGGGTGTTGGCTGGTGTCGAGCCGAATCCGCATGAGGGCGTGACGGTCGAGCCCTTTCCCATGTAGGGGACCCCAGCGGCACTGTTGGTCGTAACGGCGTAGCAGTTGGCCACACGGCGATTGGCGTTGATGCGTCCCACCATGTCCTGCAGCAGCATGAGCGCTTGAGAACGCTGGTAAGACTCGAATTCAGCACGCTGGCTGGCCACCATCAAACCCACGAGGCCCAGCAAGCCCAGTAGCAAAATGATCAGGCTGACCATGACCTCGATCATGCTGAAACCAGCTTGAGGTTTGGTCGTTTTTGATGGCCTCTTCATCAACAAGCTCCTGCCTTGCTGGTGGGGAGGCCGCTCAAATTGATGCTGATGCAGCGGGGCGGGACGTTGCTACTCACGCCGCTGCTGACGGCGAACGGGGTAACGGCAGTTGTCAAACGGCCGCTGCTGTTGTAGGTGAGGTTGGTTTCCGGACCGGACATTGTCAAATCGAAAAATGGCTCGCGTCTGGCGATCGTGGTGATGCCGCTCATGACGGTCCAGCCGTCTTGCCAGCCCCCAGCACCAGGCGCGAGCACGACCTGCGCGTTGCGCTTCATGGCCTCACTGCGTGCGTAGGTCAGCGTGTAGGAAATATCGTATGAGGCTGATTTGATTCGCTGACTCGCGATGAAGTCGCGAAATGACGGAGCGGCCAGGGCAGAAAAAATCGCGGCGATTGCGATGGCGAACAATAGCTCGATCAGCGAAAAGCCATAGCTTGATGCCATCAAGAAATGTCGTGAGGTTACTGAGCGCTTCATATTTAGATTGCCCGGGAAGGGTGTACTTACCAGCATTTGCCGGCAGTGCCGGTGCCACTGATCGTCTTAAGGCTTGTTTGATCGATTGTCAGAGTCCCGCACTGTGTGTCCCTTGCCAACTGGATGCCAGTTGGTGCGGCGGTGACGCTGTAAACAGGGGGAGCCGCCGCGTTGTCGGCCGTCACGGTGACCTGGTAGTTGTTCGAAACCTCGGACGGTATCGTGGCTCCTCCCAGCAGTGACAGTTGGTTCGTGTACTGACGAGCGTCGAGGTTGTACTGCTCCTGCTTGCTGGCCAGGTTCATCACAAAACTGACGGCCGATGAGCGGTTGGCACGCACGACGTACTGTGTGTACGAGGGGTACGCCAAAGCTGCCAGGATGCCGATGACGGCAACCGTGACCATGAGTTCAATCAAAGTAAAGCCCCGAGTCTTTTTCATTTCACTCCCAATCGTTTCAATCGTTCAACCGTTGCCCGGTCACCCGGTAAATTCGCCGCCATCGTCCGTTCGCTAGATCCTTCTCAAGGTCGCTGCGAATGCCGCTTTCACCACCACGCGTCGATATCAAGAAGGGGATCGAATTGCACCTGGAACGGATATTAGTAAATGAATGCAACATTCGGTAAGCGATTTCTTGTGCCTTTTGGCACGGCGTAGACAGACGGTGGACCGAAGACGACAAGCGGCTTTTGCGCGATGGAATCAGGCGACAGCTGGTACAACTTCATCGTCCATGCCGTCACCACACCTGACAAGCTCGATGCCTTCCTGACGGCGTGCACCTGAAGCGGGCGAAGCACCAGCTGATCGTATAAGTGCGCCATGCGCATACAGCTGCAGCCAATGTGCTGAGGAGTGATGACGCCACAACGACACGTCTGCGTCTTCGTCGCGTAACGGAAAGCGAAGGCGGATATCCCTGCGGCGCTTTCGCCCGCGTTTCACTGGGCGGAGTATCTCTTCACGTCGAATCTGGTCCCTGTGGCGAACACGACGCGCAGCGTCAAGAGAGCGCCTTGGCAAGGATCGGCAGGCTCACGTCCATCCGGTAGTCCACCGCGGAGTGGTCGTCGGGAAATTCCTCGTAGACGTGCTGGACGCCCAGAGCGGCCAGCCGCTTGTGCATGCGGCGCGCGCCATAGACCAGGTTGTACTGGTCGACGTCGCCGCAATCGATGTACAGCGCTTTCAAGGCCTTGAGCCCCTGGCCGTGCTGCTCCACCAGCGTCAGCGGGTCCCACGCCATCCAGTTGGCCCAGCGCTCGGGGACCATCTCGCAGGTGTCGAGCGTGACCGGAAGGCGAACGCCGTAGCGGGCCGAGGGATCGGGGTCGAAGCTTGCGGCCTGCGCCAACATCATCAGGATGGTGACGTCGCTGTCCTTGGGTTTTTTGGCTTGCCAGAAGTCGTCCACCCATTGGCCGATGTCGGGCTGCTTGGCCAGGGCCCGCAGCACCGGCACGAATTCGTGCCGGTAAAGCAGCTCGAAGCCCATGTCGCCCGAATGCACCGCCGCCGCGCTCCAGAAGTCGGCGTGCAGCAGCGCGTGGACCATGGCGCCGTAACCCCCACTCGACTTGCCGAAGATGCCACGCCGGCCCGCGCCGCCGCAGCCGAACCTGGCTTCGACCAAGGGAACGGCTTCGGTGAGCAGGAAATCGTCCCACCGGCCCATCGCGACCGAGTTGACATACTGATTGCCACCGAGCTTGGTGAAGCAATCCGGGAAGGCAACGACCACCGGCGGCATCTGGCCGTCGGCGATCAGGCGGTCCAGCCGCTCGGGCAGGTTCTCGCCGAAGTTCTTCCAGTTGGTATGCGCCGGGCCGCCGGCGGTGAAGCCCACCACGTCGACCAGCAGGGGAAGGCCGCCTCCGTCATGGCCGTGCGGTACGTAGACATCGACGATGCGGTGGCTGGGGTCGCCCAGCAAGTTGCCCTTCAGCACCTGGCTTTCGAGCGTCAGCCGATGAACGGTTCCGGTCCGTGTCCCTGGATTTTTTCGCATGGGGTCCTCGATCGCAAAACTGGGTCGCCATTGTCCACGGCGGGCCGGCGCTTCCGGCAATTCTCCGCCATGGCCGCGCTGACCTCGACTCCCAAATCGCAACGCTCTGAACTAGGCGCCCAGCTCGTCGGCCAGCGCCGTCAGGTTCGCAACGTCGACGTCCGGCTCCGGCCCCAGCGGAAACTTTTGCTGGCCCTCCCGCGCAACGAAGGCGGCGCGAGTGCCAGCCCATTTCGCGCCTGCGACGTCCCAGCCGTGCGCGGCTACGAGCATGCATTCGCCCGGCAGGACTCCCATCTCGCGCGCCGCCCATGCATAGACCTCGGCGTGGGGCTTGAACTTGCCGACCGACTCCACGCTCAGTTGCCGCTCAAAGAATTCGCCGAGACCCGCGTTGTCCATCTGGGCCGTCATGCCAGCTTGCGAGGAGTTGGTCAAGGCAGCCAGGCGCAGCCCACTGGCTTTCAGACGCTTCAAAGCCGGCGCCACGTCGGGGTGCGGCTCAAGCTCGCGCATGACTGACAGGACCTGCTTCGCGTCCTCCACGCTGATCGCGAGGTCGCTGTTTCGCGCCAGCATCTGCAAGACCGCTGCGCCAATGTCCAGGAACGCCGCGTATTGGCCGGCCACCGTCATCGCTAACGAGTGCTGCAGCGTGGTTGCAAACCAGAGCTCGGACATTCCCGGGTCAATCAGGATGTCGCCGACGCGTCTTTTTAAAGGCGCGAGGTCCAGCAGCGTCTCGTTGACGTCAAACAACAGGACTTTGAGCTGTGGATATTGCTGAGGCACGTCGCGCTTCAAGAAATCCGCATTTGCTTCATGTATGCGGCGTCCACTGACACTTCGCCATGGCGATCCGGCGCAGGCTTACAGCAGCGCGTGACGCGGCAGGCTGATGGTGAAAACGCATCCAGTGCCGGGCACATTGCGAACGGTCAAGACGCCCTTATCGGCCTCCACGTTTTCCTTGGCAATCGAAAGCCCCAACCCCATGTCAATCGGTTGACCGTTGCGCTGGGCAAACGGCTTGAACATCGTCTGAATTTCCCCGACCGAGAGGCCGCCGCAATTGTCTTTGACGTCGATCAAAACCCTGTCGCCGGCGGCGTAAGCATGCAACGTGACGTCGGTGTGGGCATGGGTAAATTTGAACGCGCTCCGGAGAAGCTGCGCGACAGCCGCCAACAGGCGCTCGCGATTGCCCTCGACGGCCAGATGAGGGTCGACCGCGGGAACCACAAACGCGCTACCTCTTGTTCTTGCGTCAAGGGCGGCTGCGTCTCTCGCCTCGGCAATGAGTGAGGCCAAAGAGAAAAGCTCGTCCTGTGTCAGCAGCGAATTTGTTCTTCGCACCTCGGAAACGGTCCGGTCGATTAGAGTCGTCAGGGCAGCCAAGCTGCGCCTGAGAACGCCACCGGTGGCACCCGACATGGGGAGGTTGCCCTTCTCAAGCGCGGCCGCGGCAAGATTCGCCGACACGACCGAAGTGCGCAATTCGTGCACGAGCATTCCAAGACGCAGGTTTGCGGCCTGTGTATGCGTGACGACAAAGTCCACGTCTCGCTCGGCAGTGAACGAAGACACGGCGTCGGCAATAGCGTTGTCCAGGCACCGATTCAGTGTGCGAAATTCTTCAATGCTGAAAGGGGCATCCTTCTCGAAAGCCAGGTCTGTAATGGCCTGGCACAGGTCGCCGTAGTCATGCACGATCTGGTCAACTGTGTATCCAAGCACCAGGAGTTCTTTCCCGTGCGCGGTCGCAGCTACACCCATCTGAGACAGCGAGGCCACGTCGCCACTGGAAGCTCCGGAAATCTTGAGGCTTTCCCACGCCTCTCCGTCTTCCTCTGCCTGCAGCGTCCTGATGAGTTGACCGAGGAACAGCGGAATGCCATTTCTGAGTTGCTTTGGCGTTGCCGCGCGGGTGGGCCGCTCCGCGACCTTCGCTTTGCACCGCGCAACCAAGTCGTCGCTGTTGTTGGATAGAAATCTGTGCATGACTGGAAGGCCTCCTGCCTGCTGACTCCTCTGCGAAGCTGCCCCGACGGGCCATGGCGCAGCCCTTGAAAGAAGTGTGCGCCCTTGAACAGCTCTGTGCGGGGTACTGACGTACGCCAGGTGAATTATTCGACGAAAACATGAGCGGCGCCCCTCGTGGCTCACTCGAGCTCATGAAGAGGAAGGTCATGGTGAAAACACAGCCTACGCCCGGCGCATCCCGCACACGCAAGGTGCCCCCGTCAGACTCCACGCTGTGCCGTGCAATAAGAGCCCCAGGCCCAGAGCGAACTGGTCGTCCCCGCCCTGCCGGTGACCGACAGGTTTCCCGTCTGCAGTGCGCGAAGGCAAGAGTTGCGGTTTGCAGAGACTCGTGCAATTCGTGCACTAGAAAACCCAGGCGTACGTTGTCTTCGGCTGATTTCCTTGACGCCACGCGTTTATCCCGTTGGAAACTGAACGAGGACACAGCGTCTGCGATTCCGTTGTCCAGACACCGATTGAGGGTGCGGAATTCGTCGACGCTGACCGGGGCGTCACGCTCGACTGCCAAGCCGGCAATTGCCTGGCACAGGTCTCCGTAATCGTGAACGACCTGGTCAACCGTGTAACCCAGGTCATCAGTTGTTTGCCGTGCTCGGCGGCACCCACGCCAATCTCGGACGACGACCTCACATCACCGCCCGACGTCCCCGAAATCTTGAGGCTCTCCCAAGCCTCCATCCTTTTCTGCATGGAGGGTCCTGATGAGCTGCTCCAGGAACAGTGGAATGCCGTTTCTTAGTTATTCTGCAGTGGCCGTGCGCCAAGGTCGCTCATCGACCTTTCCCATACAACGCGCAATCAAGGCATCGCGGTTGTTGCTAAAGAATCTGTACATGACGGCATCCCCAAGGCGGAGTAGCTGGCCTGCTTCAAACGGCCGCATCGCTCAGCCGAGACCTGACTGCTGCCACCATCAACGGGATCACCGAAGGCGGAAACGGCGAGACGCTGCTGACGTTCACTTCGCAAAGCACATAGCGGTCCCCCGCTGCATCGCGCTCGCCCAGCAGGAAATCGCAATCCCACAGCAGCGGCAGGCGTTCGCGCGGCAAACCGACGCGCGCGCGCAGCATCTCGATCCAGCGCGTCTCGAGCGACGCCTTGAGTTGCTGGTACTGCGGCAGGTCAGCCCCGTGGTAGAGCCGTCGGCCGGGTTGCGGCGGTGGCCCGCCGCCGCAGCCCGGGTACAGCGCGTTGACGGCCTGGACGCCGAAGCCCCCCACGCGGTCCTCGACGAGGTAGGCGCGAACCATCCCTTCCACCAGCCGAGGCTGCCAGGCCTGGTCGATCATGTGGCCGCCATTCCCGGCGTCGAAGTACGGTGTCATTCGTTCGAGGAGTGCGGCGAAGTCCATGCTTTCCTCGTCGCTGCCGCGCTGGGCATGGCGCACACGCAGCAGCTCCGATGCGCCTGCTTGCCGTTCGACACGCCAGACGCCGATCCCGCTGTGGCCCCGGTGCTGCTTGAGCACGCGCGCACCGCGACGCAGACGCTGCGGAAAATCCGCTTCGAGCTGCGCCAGGCTGTCGACGCGGTGCGCGTCGCTGCCGAACGGCAGGTCGCGGGTTTCGAGCAGGACGTCCTTCGTGCCTAGCGCGAGGATCGCATCCGGATGCGCGCTGACCAGCACACCCGCGTCGGCGACGCGGCGAAGCATCTCGTCCAGCAGGGTACGCCGCCTGCCGCCCTCGATGGGGTTGCACCAGACCAGGACCACCTCGACGCCGCGCAGTTGCGACTCGACTTCGTCGGCGAAGTCGTCGTGGTAAACGGCTGGGCAAACGCTGATGCCCGCCGCAGCGAGGGCGTCGAACAAGGCCGCGAAGCGGCTCTCGGTCGGGTCCGATCGGTCGCGCATCGCGCGGTCGCCCGGATACAGCAGGGCCACCCGGGCGCTGCAAGTGGAGTCGGTGAACGGCACCGGAACGGGTATCGCATCGAGTTTGTGCAAGTGAAGCTCCTTTACAGGGCGAAGCCCGTTCTGGGAGCAGAACTTGGACGCGGGTCGCGTCTTGAAGCGGGGAGCCTGCTGGTATCCCCGGAATGGATTGTAGGAGCCTGCCGCCGATGGCGCAAATTGAAGCTCGCCGTCCAGCCCAACAAATTTCGGGCGATCCAGACATGTATGCTCGAGTGCAGACCCTGGCCTTCAACTTTGGCCAGGCTTAACGGGTTTCCTGCCTAAACCGTAGTCATCTTGGAGTTCAGATATGTTCCACCTTCTTTGGATGTTTCTTGTTGGCCTCGTCGTGGGGGCGATTGCGCGATTCCTGATGCCCGGGACAGAAAGCATCGGAATCTTCATGACGGCCGTTCTTGGCATCGCAGGCTCGTTCATTGGGGGCTTCATTGCGAGAATCTTCAACAAACCAGCGGATGGCGCCCTCGTGCACCCGGCTGGAATACTCCTGTCGATCATTGGTGCGGTGATACTGCTCTACGTGTGGGGCCACTTCGTCCACTGACCGTGCACTGTGCTGGTCAGCCTTCCAGTCTGATGGCGCCGTTCAACCGCCGGGCCGCCCGGATCTGCATCCTTGCACTGCTGCTCGGACCCTGGGCCGCGATGGCGCAAGGCCAGGCGCCCGGTGCCCTGACCGGTGACGGCGTCGACGACCTGCGGCCGATCGACGAAGCGCAATGGAACGCCCAACGCGCGGCGCACCTGTTCGAGCGCGCCGGATTCGGCGCGAGCCCGCGCGACATCGAGCGCGCGCTTGCCGACGGCGCGCGTGCCACCGTGGCCCGTCTGGTGCGACCGCAAGGCGTGGCCGACCCGGGCGCGGTGGCGTTC
>JAYUHN010000448.1:0-3264 GCA_043766965.1 Ramlibacter sp.
GAGTTTTGGACAACGTGTGGGCGATCTGTGGACGGCCGGCAGGGCCTCGCCAAACCTTCTCGACGGGGCCCCGAACCACCACCCATATGTGTGAAATAGGCAGATCCGACAACTGATTCTATCTAAAACCATCCTTAGCTTGCCAAAAAGTTAGCAGCCGCACACAAGCTGCTGACGAGGTTGTTAAAAAGCCGAGGCTTGGGGTAACAAAAAAAAGCCCCAAACCCGAGTCCGGGCAGGGGCCTTGTGGCGCGAGGCGCCGGTCTGGGTTATCCGCGCGATGGCCGGATCAAGAGATAACTGGCGAGATCCCCGCGGCGCAACAGCACCGGCACCGGCTTGCTCTTGTCCACCCTGGCGATCACTGCGTCGAATTCCCGCACCGAGTTGATCTCGGTGTTGCCGATCGCGACGATGACGTCGCCTTCCCGGATGCCGGCGCGGGCCGCTGCCTCCGCCACGGTTTCGACCTTGACGCCGCCCTTGATCTTGAGCTCCTTCTTCTGGGCCTCATTGAGGTCGCTCACCACCAGGCCGACGGATAGTGCCGCGGCCGAGCCCTTGGGCTTGTCCACTTCCTTCTCGGAGACGCGCTTGATCGGCTTCTCGGCCTCGATTTCGGCGATCGTCACGCCCATTTCGCGCGAACCGCCGCGACGGAATACCGTCACCGTAGCCCGGCTGCCGGGCTTGGTATTACCGACCAGGCGCGGCAGGTCGGTCGCCTTGTCGATGACCTTGCCGTCGAACCTGGTGATGATGTCGCCCGCCTCCAGTCCGGCCTTATCGGCCGGCGAGCCGCTTTCCACGCTGCGCACAAGAGCGCCTTGCGGCTTGCCGAGCCCGATCGACTCGGCGACGTCCTTGGTGACCTGGTCGATCTGGACTCCGATGCGGCCCCGGGTCACCCGCCCTGCCGGCGAACGCAGCGCCTCGCTGACACGGATCGCCTCGTCGATCGGGATTGCGAACGAGATGCCCATGAAGCCCCCGGAGCGCGAATAGATCTGACTGTTGATACCCACCACCTCGCCCCGCATATTAATCAGCGGTCCGCCCGAGTTGCCGGGATTGATCGCCACGTCGGTCTGGATGAACGGCAGGTAATCTCCGGTGTCGCGCTGTTTTGCGCTCACGATGCCGGCGGTGACTGAATTTTCCAGGCCAAAGGGAGAGCCGATCGCCATCACCCATTCGCCCACCTTCAGGCGGCTCACGTCGCCGATCCGGACAAAGGGCAGGCCGGTTGCTTCGATCTTCACGACCGCAACATCGCTGCGCTTGTCCGGGGTGCCGACCAGGCGGGCCTTGAACTCGCGCTTGTCCGGAAGGGTGACGATCACCTCTTCCGCGCCATCGACCACGTGTGCGTTGGTCATGACGTAGCCGTCCGCGCTGAGGATGAAGCCGGAGCCTACGCCCCGAGGCTGAGCTTCCTCCTCCTGCGGTTGGGGTCGGTTTGGCCGCGGTCCCTGCCGCGGCGCGCCCGGGGCGCCCGGCGCCGGCTGGCCGAAGAAACGCCGGAAGAATTCCTGCATGTCCTCGTCCATCTGGCCGCCCCCGGCGTTGCTGGCGCGTGCCTTTTCAAGCGTGCGGATGTTGACGACGGCTGGTCCGACTTGCTCCACCAGTTCGGTGAAATCAGGCAGGCCGTGCATCTGGGGCGCCGACTGGGCCTGCGCGGGCGTGGCCGGAACCAAGGTGACCGCGCCAGTGAAGGCAAGCGCGCCCATCAGGGCGTGAGCGCGAAATTTCTTCCAAGCAAACTGGAACATGGCGACCTCTTGATAAAGATAGGGCTGGGAACTCGGCAGCAGAAGGTACTTATCGTCGCCAAATCGTATTGAACATGGGGACTTATTTTCGCCGCTCAAGGCCCTGCGCGAATGCCCTGAGCGTGTGCGGCGGCACTTCGCCGACCGCGGTGACCCACCACTCCTGGATCCGGTGGGTCAGCGTCTGGGTGGCCCCGACGGCCACGAACAACCCTTCCTGCCCGTGCCGCTGCCGCTCATACGGCTCGACGAACAGCGACACCGAGGCCAGGCCGTCCGAGAAAATCCATTGCATGGTGTTGTCCGCCTGCGGCCGCTTGTAACAGCTCATCGGCTTGAAGCCGGCAACCGTGGTCTTCAGGTTCCAGCCCTCGGCGGCGGGTGTGGTCTTGACCACATCAGCTCTTTCAATCCGGTAGCCCTCGGTGCTCGCCATCATCTGGGCCAGCTTTTCCATGCGCACAGGCACGTCGAGCTGAAGCTCGGAAAACGCCGCCTGCTCGAGAACGTTGCCCGCGGTGTCCAGCGTCTGCAGCTTCACCACCAAGCCGGACTTCTTCTCGCTCCAGATGCGGTAGCCAAAGCGCAGGTTGTCCCGGGGTGCCAGCTGGACCACCTCGGTGTCGAAGCCGGCGACGCGATCGGTCCCGGCCCGGCGGGCGCTGTAGAACTCGGGGATGGAGTTCTCGCCCGAAGTCAGCAAGTGCGGGAACAGTTCGGCCGACTCGCGCTTTTCGCTGCGCGCCACCTTGCTTTCCGGCAGGAACGTCAAGACCTCGTCGTTGCGCCGGAAGGTGGAGCGCGGCGCACCGGTGAGGCTTTCCACCCGTTCCATCTGCAGGTCGCCTTCGCAGGCGTGCCAGATGCGCGCGCTGGACAAGGCGCCGGCGGACGACGACACCACGAAGGTGCCGACATAGCTGCGTCGCCGCGACGCCTCGTGCATGCGCAACAGCCATTCGCTCACGCCCCGCTCCGGCGACTTGCCGGCACCAGCGGCAGGCGGCCCGGACCCGCGCGGCCCATCGGCGCTCGCAAGCCCGAACGCGCCGAACGCGCACAGACCGACGACCACACGGCCAAAGTGGCGCAGGGAAGACGCGGAGGAGACGGCTGGATGCATGCGAGACCGCGCGCTGTCAGCGGGCGGGGCCTTCGAACGTGGCGTTGCGCAGGAAGCCGGTCGTCGTCTGCAGCGCCGACGCGCCACCGCCGAACTGGCGGTGCGCGGCGAGCATCTCGTCGAGCCGCTGATCGCGGATCATCACTGCGGGCAGAGCGGCGCGCATCGTCGCGGCTTCGACCGCCGCCCTGGCCAGCTGTGGCGGCTGGGTCGGCGCGATGGCGCCAACCGCACTCCACCCCACCGCCGCCACCGCGGCGAGTGAGGCCAATCCGGCCACCAATTTCCAGCGGAAATTCCCGTCGTTCGCGGCCTCCGTGGCTGGGGCGGCGACGCCCAACGGGACCGGCGCAATGACCGGATCAC
>JAYUHN010000449.1:0-3260 GCA_043766965.1 Ramlibacter sp.
GGACCGGCCCTCGATCGGCAACCACATCTACGGGGCGTTCGGCCGTGATTTCGCCTGCGCCGATGGAACGCGGCTGATGGTCGCCGCGATTTCGCTGGGGCAGTGGAAGGCGCTGGTGCAGGCCTGCGACATCGGGTCGGGGATTGCGGAATTGCAGCGCCGCACCGGGCTCGACTTCGACGACGAGGCCCAGCGCTATGAAGGCCGGGAAGCGATCGCCGCGTTGCTCGAGCCATGGTTCGCGGTCCGGCCGCGCCCCGATGCCGAGCGGCTGCTGGAACATAACAGGGCCTGCTGGGGCCGCTACAGCACGGTGCGTGAACTGCTGGCGGCGGATACGCGAGTCAGCAGCGCGAACGCGGTCTTCGAGCGCATCACGACAGCCGGTGTCGGCGAGCACCTGTCGGCCGGCTCCGCGGTCCGTGTCGGCGGCCAGGAGCGGGAACCGACCCCGCCGGCCCCGCGGCTCGGCGACCACACGGACGAAGTGCTGCACGAAGTGCTGGGCCTGGACAGCGCCGCC
This sequence comes from Ramlibacter sp., assembly GCA_043766965.1. Taxonomy (GTDB): domain Bacteria; phylum Pseudomonadota; class Gammaproteobacteria; order Burkholderiales; family Burkholderiaceae_C; genus Ramlibacter. Next base: position 524 of record JAYUHN010000449.1, read on the forward strand.
ATCGGCCGCCTGCACGATGCCGGCGTCGTCGCCGGCACGGACCGCGACCCGACACTGAGCAACGTCACGTAGCTGTCATCCCGGGCTCATGGCTGTCATCCCGGGCTCTTAGCTGTCATCCCGGGCTCGACCCGGGATCCACTGCCTTTGATTGACTACTGCAATTGCCGGAACAGCCGTCCGATCAGGGAATCCAGAATCGCTCCGATCGCGTCCGGGGCGCTTTGCGGCCGTCCCCGTTGCGGCGGTGGCGGCGGGCGCGGCCGCGGGATGGCGAACTCCACCTGCGGATCGATCAGGCGCGCGCGCAGCGACTGCTGGAAAAAGTCGCCGACCATCGGCAAGGCGCTGTGGGCGCCCTGGCCCCACGATTCGGCCATCGCCACATGGTTGTCGTTGAAGCCTACCCAGGCGCCCGCCACCAGCTGCGGGTGCATCAGGATGAACCAGCCATCGCTGTTGTCCTGCGTGGTGCCGGTCTTGCCGGCGACGTCGGCCTGGATGCCGTAACGCTGGCGGATGGCGACGCCGGTGCCGCGGTCCACCACCCCACGCATCACGTCCACCAGGGTCAGCGCCTGGGCGTGCGCCATGCCGGGCTCATTGGGGCCGGGCTGGAATTGTTCCAGCACCTTGCCGCCGCGGCCCTCGACCCGCGTCACCAGCACCGGCTCGACATAACTGCCGCCGTTGGCGATGGTGCCGTAGGCGCTGACCATCTCGCGCAGGGTCACGGGACTGGTGCCGAGCGCCAGCGAGGGCACCAGCTCCAGCTTGCTTTGCCGGATGCCCATCGATTGCGCCAGCTGCGCCACCGCGGCCGGCCCGACCTTCTGCATCAGCTGCGCCGTGATGGTGTTCTTGGAATACGTCAGGCCGTCGCGCAGCGTGCGCGCCTCTCCGCTCGCAGGCGTGGCATCGGTCGGCATCCACACGCCACCTCCCTTGACGGGGATCGCAACCGGCTGGTCGATGAAGGTGTCGTCGGGTGAGAAGCCCTGCAAAAACGCCGCGCCGTAAACGAATGGCTTGAAGGTCGAGCCGGGCTGGCGCCGGGCCTGGGCCACGTGATCGAACTGCTCCTGGCTGAAGTCGCGGCCGCCGACCCAGGCCCGGATCTGCCCGTTGCGCGGATCGAGCGCCAGGAAGCCGGCCTGCAGCAACGTCCGCTCCTCGCCGCGCCGGCGCCGCGCGTCCGCCAGCGGCTGCAGCTGCGCCAGCTGCCGCGTCACCGCCTGGTTGGCCGCTTTCTGCAGCCGCGAGTTCAGTGTCGTGCGCACCACCAACGCGTCCGCATAGATGTTGTAGCCCTTGCGGTCGGCCCATTCGATCAGCCATTTGCGCAGGTGCATGGCGACGTGCGGCGCCGGCCCGATCGGCTCCACCTGGCGTTCGAAATCGAGCTTGAGCGGCCGCGCCGTCAGCGCCTGCAGCTGCCGCGGATCGAGCTTGCCGAAGCTGGCCATCTGCGCCAGCACCAGGTTGCGCCGCTGCACGGCGCGCTCGGGATTCAGCACCGGGTTGTAGGCACTGGTGCCCTTCAGCATGCCGACCAGCGTGGCGCTCTCGAGCACGTCGAGCCGGTCGGCGCCCTTGTCGAAGTAGGTGCGCGCGGCCATCTCGATCCCGAACGCGTTGTAGAGGAAAGGCACGGTGTTCAGGTAAGTCTCGAGAATCTCGTCCTTGGTGTAAACCGACTCGATCTTCAGGGCGGTGACTGCCTCGCGCGCCTTGCGGGTGAGCGTGGCCGCGCGGCCGATCTCGTCCGGGTACAGGTTGCGCGCCAGCTGCTGGGTGATGGTCGAACCGCCCTGGGTGTCGCCCTTGAGTGTTCGCACCAGCGCGCCGGCAGTGCGGCGCAGGTCGATGCCGTGGTGCTGGTAGAAACGGCGGTCTTCGGTGGCGATGAGCGCGTCGATCACGTGGGGCGAGATGGTCCGCAGCCGGACCCATTCGCGGTTGATGCGCTTGAATTCGGCCAGCACCACGCCGTCGACCGACATCACCTTCGCTGGCAATTCCGACTTCGCCTTGCGCAGGTCGCCGATGCCGGGCGTGAAGGGGATCAGCAGCAGCAGCCATGCCAGCAGCAGCGCCGGCAGGGCCAGCGCAGCGCGGACGGGATGGCGCCGGATCGCGCTCCACGCGCGGCGAAGCTGTTCAGCAGCGAGCGCCGGCAGGTGGTTCAGGACCGGGGTCATCCGAGCAGCCTAGGGCTTTCCGCCTGCCGCATGCGTAGGACGGTGCCTCACCTCAGCCATGACGTGCCGGCGGCGACGAAACGTCTGGATCCCGGCTCGTCGGCCGGGATGACAGCCCTCCGGGATGACAGTCCTCCGGGATGACAGCGCCCGGGATGACCGCCATTGAGTTGTCATTGCGGGCCTGACCCGCAATCCATGACCCTCATTCCGCGCAGCGGCCTGGATCCCGGCTCAAGGCCGGGATGACAGCCCCTCCGGGATGACAGCATGGCAGGATGGCCGCAACAGAAGTAGTCATTGCGGGCCTGACCCTCAAGGCCGCAATTCCAGTTGTCGTCGCAGCAGCGGCCGCATCATCCACAGTCCGATCACCGGGCCGACCGCGAGCCACGGCAACAACCGTGCCAGGGGCCACACCTGCGCCGCGCCCACGAACAGCTGGATGCTGAGCACCGAGACCGCGAAGCCGATGCAGTTGGAGAACGTCAGCACGCTGCCCACCACCGCCGGCGGCGCGTTCTGCGCGGTCAGCG
>JAYUHN010000450.1:0-8613 GCA_043766965.1 Ramlibacter sp.
GCGCCCGGCGCGGGGCCGGTGGCCGTGCTGGGCTTCTTTTTCACCAGCGGGTTCCTGATCACGCAGATCGTGCAGGAGGTTTACACCATGCCGGCGCGGACCTGGTCGTTCCTGTTGAATCGCTCGCTGAGAATTTTTCCGCAGTATCTTGCCGCGTTGGCGCTGGGGCTGCTGACGATCCACCTGTACCCGGACGTGGCGTACCACGCCAACAGCTACCTGCGCTGGCCGCAGACCGCGGCCGAATGGCTGCCGCAGCTGGCCATTTTCGGCCTGATCGACAGCGGCGTTCGGGTGCTGCCGGCGACCTGGACGCTGGCGACCGAGCTCTATTTCTACCTGCTGATCGGTTTGGTGACGGCGCGTTCCCGGCGGGCGGCACTTGCGCTTGGCCTGGTGAGCTTGCCGGTGGGCGTGCTGTGCGCGCTCAAGATCCTTCCGTTCGGGTTTTATGGCAGCCCGATCGGCAACGGATTCGTCTTTGCGCTCGGCTCCATCGGCTACTTCTACCGCGACGCTGTCCGGATCGGCCTGGGCGCGTTCCTGGCGGCATGCACCGCTTACGTGGCGCACCTGTATCTGGTCCCGGCCCTGGAACAAACCGATGTCGATGCCGCCAACCTGGCCGGCAGCGTGCTTGCGTTCTGGGCGATCGTCGTGTACCTCGTGCAGCACCATGTCGGCCATAAGACCCGGTCGGCTCGCGTCGCCAGCGTGATCGGCAAGATCGCATATCCGATGTTTCTGCTGCACTGGGCCGTGAGCGTGGTCCTCAGCGCCTGGCTTTTCGACGGGCTGGCGAGTTTCGACATGGATGGGCTGCGTGAAGGCGCACGCTATTTCGGCGCGATGTTCGCGGGCGTGCTCGTCTGCTCGCTCCTGTTTTATGTCCTGATCGACCAGCCGATCGAACGCTACCGGCGCCGGGTGCGGGGACGAGTGGGTAAATCGCCCGGCTGAAGCCCCAAGCCCGGCGGTCGATTGCTATGCGTCCCATAGCGGCAGTGACCGATGAGCAATTGGATTGCGCGCAATTCATCACTACAATGCGGGTTCCCGATTCCGGCACTCGCTTGGGGTCGCTCCCTCAATCTCATCAAGGACATTCCATGCCCAAGCTCAAGGTCGGCGCCGACACGCAGAACCCCGTCAAACTCCACTACGAAGATGTCGGAAGCGGCAAGCCGGTCGTCCTGATCCACGGCTGGCCGCTCAGCAGCCGTTCCTGGGAAGCCCAGGTTCCCGCGTTGGTGGAAGCCGGTTACCGCGTCGTGACCTACGACCGCCGCGGCTTCGGCAAGTCGTCGCAACCGTGGACCGGCTACGACTACGACACCTTCGCGGCCGACCTCGACGCGCTGCTCACGCACCTGGACCTGAACGGCGTGACTCTGGTGGGCTTTTCAATGGGCGGCGGCGAGGTGGCGCGTTACATCGCCCGCTACGGCAGCCGGCGGGTCGCCAAGGCAGTCTTCGCCGCGGCGGTGCCGCCTTTTCTCTACAAGTCGGCAGGCAATCCGGAAGGTGGCCTGGACGACGCAACGATCGGCCAGTTCGAGGCCGGCGTCAAAACTGACCGGCTGGCTTTCCTGGAAGCTTTCTCCGCCAACTTCTTCAAGGCCGGCGACAAGCTGATGGTGAGCGAGAGCCAGCGCGTCTATGCGCGCAACATCGCCGCCTTCGCATCGCCCAAGGGCACGCTGGACTGCATCGGCGCCTTCGGCCGGACCGATTTCCGCGCCGACCTGGACAAGATCAAGGTTCCGACGCTGGTGCTCCACGGCGACTCGGATGCGATCGTGCCGTTCGAGGTGAGCGGCGCCCGCACCCACAAGGCGATTGCCGGCAGCCGCCTCACCCTGGTCAAGGGAGCGCCGCACGGTTTCAACGCGTCGCACGCAGCCGAGTTCAACGCAAGCCTGCTGGATTTCCTGGCAAGCTGATCCCGGCGGACTCGGGCAGGATGGCGGACGCATCATGGCGGCAGCCAGGAGACCGCCATGAATTATTTCTGGGACGAAGCCAGCATGCTGGCGAGCGACCACCCGAACCCCACCATCCTTGCCATCGGCGACTCATGGTTCTGGTATCCCTTCCTGGGCGGCAGCCTGATCAACAACCTCGGGCGGCTCGTGCAAGCCCGCAACCATGCGATCTTCGCCAAGGGGATGAACGGCGCGGAGGCGTTCGACTACGTCGACGGCAAATACGCCGAAGCGGTGCGGGTCGCGTTGAAGCGCTATGGCACCGGCCTGAGCGCCGTCTTCATCAGCGGCGGGGGCAACGATTTCGCAGGTTTCAATGACCTGCGGCCTTTGCTCAAGAACAACTGCGCCGCGCAGACGGACCCCGCCGGGTGCTTCCGCAACGCGGACCCGGGCCTGCAACGGTTCCTGGACCAGGTAGACGAGTCCTACCGCAAGCTGATCGGCGCGGTGTACACCCACACCACCCCGGATTGCGTCATCGTCATGCACAGCTACGACTACGCCATCCCCAGCGGCAAGGGCGTCCTGGGCGGCCACGGCTGGCTCAAGCCCGCGCTGGTGGACGCGCAGGTTCCGGAACCGCTGCAGCAGGCTTGCGTGAAGTACCTGCTCGACGCGTTCCACGACGTGCTGGCCGGCATCTGCACGCTGGACCCACAGCACCTGGTCCTGGTTGACAGCCGCGGCACGCTGGCGCCGGATGAGTGGGCCAACGAGCTGCACCCCACCGGCGCGGGCTTCGCGAACATTGCCGACAGGTGCTGGCAGCCGGTGCTGCGCAGGCTGAAACTGGCCGCGTAGCCGACCCTACTCCGCCTTCGCGCCGGAGAACTGGACGATCTTCGCCCACTTCTCGGTTTCCATCCGGTGCAGTGCCCAGAACTGCTCGGGCGTGCCGGCGATGGGCACACCACCCAGGTCGGCCAGCTTGGCCTTCATGGCGGGATCCGCGAGCGTCGCGTTGACCTCGCGATTGAGGCGCCCGATGACCGCGGGCGGCGTTCCCTTGGGCGCCGAAATGCCGAACCACGCGCTCGCTTCGTACCCGGGCACGATCTCGCCGACGGCCGGAACATCGGGCAGCGCCGGCGAGCGCTGGGCGCTGGTGACGCCGAGGGCGCGCACCGAGCCGCCGCGGATGTGACTGATGATGGACGGCATGTTGTCGAACAGCACGTCGACCTGGCCGCCGATCAGGTCGGTGATGGCCGGACCGGCGCCCTTGTACGGAATGTGTTTCATGTCGATGCCGGTCATGAACTTGAACAGTTCTCCCGACAGGTGGACCGACGTGCCGGCGCCGGACGAGGCCATGTTGATCTTGCCCGGGTTCTTCTTGCCGTACTCGATGAATTCCGCGACGGTCCTGGCCGGAAAATCCTTGCGCACGGTCATCACGTTGGGCACCCGCACGATACCGGCCACGGGCGCCATGTCGTTCAGGAAAACGAACGGCAGGCTCGGATACAGCGTTGCGTTGATCGCGTTCGCGGGGTTGACCAGAAAAATGGTGTAGCCATCCGGCGGCGCCTTTACGGCGAAGTCGGTGCCGATGTTGTTGCCGCCGCCCGGGCGGTTTTCGACCAGCACCTGCTGGCCGACGCGCTGCGACAGCGCCTGCCCGATCAACCGCGCCAGCAGGTCGGTCGTGCCGCCCGGCGGATAGCCGACGACGAACCGGATCGGCTTGTTGGGATAGTCGGACTGCGCGAGGGCGGGACCCGCGAGGGCGGGCGCCGCCAGGGCGGGACCCGCCAGGGCGCCGCACAACAGCAGCAGGCCCGAAACGATTTTTTGCAGCAGAGGCATGGAGGCTCCTGGAAGCGGGTCAGGGTACGGGCTGCGGCCCGCCGGCGTCAATCAGGGTTGTCCGCCACGGGATGGATCCCGGCTCGTGGGCCGGGATGACAATGGCGCTGTGGGTCGGGACAACACCCTCTCTGTCATCCCGGGCTAGCCTGCCCCGGACCTGATCCGGGGACCCGGGATCCACCTGACGCTCACCCAACCCGCAGAAAGCAGTTGCCATGAACCAAGCGATGAAGGCTGCGACCAGCACGACGACCGGCGCCAACCGCCGCGAGTTCCATGCGCTGTTGCTGGCCCTGGCGTGCAGCGCGTCCGGCGCGCAAGCGCAGCCACCAACCGTCGTCGCCAACTGGCCGAACAGGCCGATCCGCCTGTTGATCGGGTTTCCGCCGGGCTCGGTCCAGGATTTGTCGGCGCGTTCGATTTCGGACGCGCTGGCGCGATCGCTCGGGCAACCGGTCGTGGTCGAGAACAAGGCCGGAGCTTCAGGAACCATCGCCGCGGACCAGGTGGCGAAAGCCACCGACCTGCACACCTTCGGCGTCATGAACAACAGCCAGCTGACGATCGCCAGGCTCCTGAACCCATCCATTGGCTACGATCCCGGCAAGGACCTGGCACCGATCGCCCTGCTCGGCACGACGCCGATGATGCTGGTGGTGAGCAGCGCCGCTGCCGGCAATGCGCCGCGCGAGTGGCTGGAGTGGCTGCGCGATCTCGGATCCCGCGCGAACTATGGTTCTCCGGGGACCGGCACACCGGGCCATCTGGGCATGGAGCTGATCAAGAGCCGCAGCGGGATCGCGGCCGTCCACGTGCCCTATCCCGGCAATCCGCAGATCATCACCGCCATGCTCGGCGGCCAGCTGCAGGCTGCGCTGCTGCCGCCGGGACTGGTCATGCAGCAACTCACGGCCGGTAAATTGCGGGCCATCGGCATCACCTCGCCGCAGCGCAGTGCTCTTGCGCCCGACCAGCCGACACTGCAGGAAATCGGGGTCCCGGGTGCCGAGGTCGAACTGTGGACTGCCCTGGCCGGCCCGGCGTCGCTGCCGCCTTCGGTGCGCGAGAAGCTGGGCGCCGCGGTCATCGACCTGCTCAAGACCGACGACATCCGCCAGCGCCTGTTCACTGTCGGCTGGCAAGCGACGCCGTCGAACGCGGCCGGCCTTCAGAACCGGATGCGCGACGACACGAAAACCTTCAGCGCGATCATCAGGTCGCAGAATATCCAGGCCGGCTTCTGACGGACCCGGACGTTTTCACCCGGAACGCGCCTGAGCGCTGACTCGTCGCTTAATCCCAGCGGCGTTCGTGGCGTTCGCCGCGGTCGTCATCGTCGTCGCGGTCGTGCTTGTTCCAGCCGTGGTGATGATGACGCTTGCGCCATTCCGCCCGGCGCCATTCGTCATCGCGGCGGGCGCGCTGTTCCTGCCACTGGCGCTGTTCGTCATAGCTGTAACCGTACGTTTGCTGCGACTGGAAATACACCGGGGGCTGCGAATAGACCGGCTGCGGCTGCACGTACACCGGTTGCGGCTGGACATACACCGGACGCGGCTGGACATAGACCGGGCGGGGCTGCACATAGACCGGCGCCGGCTCCACATAGACGGGCCCCTGGAAACCAATCGAGAAGAACACGTCGCTCCCCGCGTGGGCTGCGGAAGCGGCGCCGAACGCACCCAGCGCGAGGGCGGCGGCTGCCAGAAACCTGGCGGAAGTGAGAGAGTTCATGAAAGCTCCTTGGTAAGGTGCAGTCATCTTGCGACCGGGTCCATGAACGAAAGCTGAACACATCGAAGATCGTCAAGCCACAGGTAACACGATGTCAACACGGGCGCCGCCGAGTTCAGCGCGGGACAGCTTCAGTTCTCCATGGTGGCTGACGACCAGCTCGTTGACCACCGCCAGCCCGACGCCGTGACCGGGCACCCGTTCGTCCATCCGCACATGCAGCTCGAGGATCGCCCGCGTGTCGGTGAAACCCGGGCCGTCGTCGTCGATGCGGATGCACAGCCGCGCCGCTTCGCGCCAGACCTTCACCTCGACCCGTTCCCGCGCCCATTTGGCGGCGTTGTCCATCACGTTGCCCAGCATTTCGAACGCGTCGCCTTCGCCGATCCGCCAGGACAAGTCGCGCGGGCAGTCCAGGCTGAAGGCAAGCCCCTTGTCGGCGTACACCTTGACCAGGGAATCGCGGATGCGCTCCACCACGGGCGCCAGCGGCAGCGGCGCCGCAAAGCGTGCCGCACCGCTGGCCGCCGCCCGCCCCAGCTGATGCTGGACGATCGCGTCCATGCGGGTGACCTGCTGCGCGACCACGGCGGGCAGCTGCGCAGGTTCGCCGAGCGACGTGCGCAACACGGCCAGTGGCGTCTTCAGGCTGTGCGCCAGAAAGCTCAGTGCTTCGCGGTAGCGGGTCTGGCGAACCCGTTCCCGCTCGATCAGCGTGTTCAGGTTCTTGGTCAGCGCGCCGATCTCGGCCGGGTAACGGCCCTTGACCTCGGCCTGTTCGCCGCTTTCGATACGCCGCACTTCATGCGCCACGCGTTGCAGCGGCGCCAGCGCCCATCCGAGCAGGAAGGTCTGTGCCAGCAGCAGCACCAGCCCGGCGCCGCCGAGCCAGCCCCACAAGGTGCGCTCGAACGCGCGGATCTCGCGGTCGAAGGCGGCCTTGTCTTCCAGCACCGACAGCACCAGCGGCGCCGCCACCTTGCGCCCGGCCCATTTCACGCCGTAGCCGGCCGCGAGGTAGGTCACCCCGCCGCCGGTAACCGTGTCGTAGCGCCAGTCGCCCACCGCCACGCTGCGCTGGAACGGCGGATCGATCCCGACTGTCGACGGCGAGCGCCATTGCTCATTGCGGCGCTGGTTGACGATGCTGGCATACAAGCCGGAGCCCGGCAGCGTCAGGCGGGGCTCGGCAAAACCCACGGGCATGACGAGGGCGCCGCCAGCATCGAGTTCGGCTCCGGCCAGCAGCAGGTAGACCGTTCCCTGGAGTTGTGCGAAGTGCGCCGCCCGGACGCTGTCCTGGTGGGCCCGGCGCACTGCCAGCCCCGCCACCGCCATGAAGGACAGCAGCACCACCGCGGCTCCCGCCAGCAGGCGGCTGCGGATGGAAGGGTTGTATCTCATTCGAGCGTGAAGCGGTAACCTCGCCCGCGCAGCGTTTCGATCGGAGTCAGGCTGCCATCCGGGTCCAGCTTGCGGCGCAGGCGGCCGACCAGCACTTCCAGCACGTTGCTGTCCCGGTCGTCGTCGTGCGGATAAAGATAATCCGACAGCTCCTGCTTGCTCACGACGCGGCCGCGATCGCGCACCAGGTACTCGAGCACCCGGTACTCGAAAGTGGTGAGCCCCAGGTCGGCGCCGTTCAACCGCGCGGCCTGGGCCGAAAAATCAATCGTGATGGGACCGAGCGTGAGCACATCGGTCGCGGCCTTCATCGAGCGCCGCAGCAAAGCCTTGACCCGCGCAGCCAGTTCCGGATATTCGAACGGCTTGACCAGGTAGTCGTCGGCGCCCGCCTCGAGCCCCACCACCTTGTCCTGCCAGCTGCCACGCGCCGTGAGGATCAGGATCGGGATGGTACGGCCGTCGGCCCGCAGGCGCTGCACGACGGTGAGGCCGTTCAACTTCGGCAGGCCCAGGTCGACGATCGCGAGGTCGACCGGGAATTCACGCGCCTGGAACAGGCCGTCCTCGCCATCGGCGGCCTGGTCTACGCGGTAGCCATCGGCTTCGAGCTGGCGCGCCAGCGTCAGCCGCAGCGGCGCCTCGTCCTCGATCAGCAGCAAGCGCATGGCGGCGTTTGCAGAAGGCGGCTAGCGTGCCTGCCCGCTGGCGGCGTCGATCAGGATCACGACCACTTCGCCTTGCGGCGTCACCAGCTTCACCCGCCAGACCGCTTCGCTTCCCGATCCGGATTTCTCCACCGCCAGCACGCGGCCGCCGCTCATGCGCTGGGCGGCCGCGGCCGCGCCGTCGCGGCTGATCTCGGCCCAGGCGGGCGCGGACAGCAGCAACAGAATGGCGCAAAGCGAATGGACAAGTGGTTTCATCGTGCTGGCGCGAAGCGATCCGCGTCCGGTCACCGTCATGGTACTACTGCCCAACCGGCTCGACCGACACCCGCACCTGAAGCTGCGAGCCCGGGTTGTCGCGCATCGTCGTCGTGTACGTCTGGCCGCGGTACTCGTAGTTGACGCGGTAGCCGTTGATGCGGCTCTGGACGTCGCTGACGGTGCGGCAGCTCGTCACTTCGCGCTGCTCGTACTGGGGCGCGTTCCAGCGGTCGCCGTTGGAATAACGGTCGCCTGCGAAAGCGCCCATCACGGCTCCGAGTGCCGTCGCGGCTTCGCGGCCGTGGCCCCGGCCGACCTGGTTGCCCACCAGGGCGCCCGCGACCCCGCCGATGACGGCGCCGCCGTATTGCTGGCCGTAGTTCACCCGGCGCGCTTCATTGACCCACTGGCGATTGCATTCCTCGCGCGGAACGGCGACGTTCTCGTACTGCGGGTCGACGCTGCGCACGCGTGCATGGTCGATGAAGGTTTCCGCGTGAAGGCCGATCACGCCGGTTGCGAGCAGGCAGAACAGGGGAAAGCGTTTCATGGTGGCTCCTCGGGTTGGTGAGGAGTCCATGGTGCTGGCGGCTGCATGAACGCAAGCTGAACCGATGGCAGATTGATGTTCACCGCCCCGGCACCGGGAATGTAACTTCTGGTGCCATGCCCTTGCACTGCCACCGGCTGTTCCCACTTGCGCTGCACGCGGCCCGGTACGGCCGATCGACAAGGACTCGCCATGT
>JAYUHN010000451.1:0-3250 GCA_043766965.1 Ramlibacter sp.
GCGATCATCGGCTTCGCCGAAGTGACCCGATCCGGGCAGATCATCAACAACGCGACCTTCCAGCCGCTGCTTGTGTTCAGCGTGGTGGCGGCGATTTACTTCGCGCTGTGCTGGCCGTTGTCGCTGCTCGCCGCCCGGATGGAGCGCCGCCGGACAGTGCCGCTGGCGCGCTGAGCGCCGGTCCGGGGCGCGCATCATTCGCAATCATTTCAACCAGGAGACATCCATGACCCCATCCCTGCAACGCCGCACTTTCGCCATCACCGTCGGCGGCCTGGGCCTGGCCGCCCTGTCGACGATCACCGCTCCTTTTGCTACGGCCCAGACCGTCGACGAGCTGAAGAAGAAAGGCGAGCTGACGGTCGGTCTGCTGGTCGACTTTCCGCCGTATGGCACGACCAATGCCGGCAATCAGCCGGATGGCTACGACGCGGATGTTGCGCGCCTGATGGCCAAGGACCTGGGGCTGAAGCTGAACCTGGTGCCTGTAACCGGACCCAACCGCATCCCGTTCCTGCTGACCAACAAGGTCGACCTGCTCGTCGCCTCGCTGGCGGTGACGCCGGAACGGGCCAAGCAGGTGCAGTTCTCGCAGCCGTATTCCGCCGCCACGATCGTGCTGTACGGCAGCAAGAAGGTGAACATCAAGGGCGCCCCCGACCTGAAGGCCGTGCGCATCGGCGTTGCGCGCGCCAGCACCCAGGACACGACGCTGACGGCGCTGGCGCCCCAGGGAACCGAGATTCGCCGCTTCGACGACGATGCGTCGGCGATGCAGGCCCTGATCTCGGGCCAGGTCGATGCCATCGGCTGTTCCACGACGGTTGCCGCCCAGATCGCCAAGCGGGTGCCGGCCGATACCTTCGAGGAAAAGTTCGTTCTCAAGCAGCAGGAGATGGCGGTGGCGATGCGCCCGGGCCAGGCCGAACTGCTCAAGACCGTCAACGATTTCGTGGCGAAGAACACGGCCAACGGCGAACTCAACAAGTTGTACCGCAAATGGCTGGATCGCGACCTGCCGAAGCTGTGAGCGGGTCGGTGGCGGCAACCGTGGCGACCGCGACCGCTACCGCGCAAGCGGGGGAGCCGATCATCCGCATGGAGTCGGTCGCCAAGTGGTTCGGCAAATTCCAGGTGCTGGCCGACATCGACCTGTCGGTCCTGGCTGGAGAGCGGATCGTGATCTGCGGTCCCTCAGGCTCCGGCAAGTCGACGCTGATCCGCTGCATCAACCGGCTGGAACCGGTGCAGCAGGGCCGGATCGTGGTCAACGGGATCGACCTCACGGGCGGCAAGCGCAACGTCGAAGCCGTTCGCGCGGAGGTCGGCATGGTGTTCCAGCAGTTCAACCTGTTTCCGCACCTCACCATCCTGCAGAACTGCACGCTGGCGCCGATGCGCACGCGGGGGCTGGACCGCGAAGAGGCCGAGACGATCGCGATGAAGTACCTGACCCGCGTGCGCATTCCGGAGCAGGCCGGCAAGTACCCCAGCCAGCTCTCGGGCGGGCAGCAACAGCGCGTGGCGATCGCCCGGGCGCTGTGCATGACGCCCAAGATCATGCTGTTCGACGAGCCGACCTCGGCGCTGGACCCGGAGATGGTGAAGGAAGTGCTGGACACGATGATCGGCCTGGCGCAGGACGGGATGACGATGCTCTGCGTCACCCACGAGATGGGCTTCGCCCGCAGCGTCGCCGATCGCGTGATCTTCATGGCCGACGGCCGGATCGTCGAACAGGCGCCGCCGGCGCAGTTCTTCGGCAACCCGCAGCATGAGACCACCCGCAAGTTCCTGGGCCAGGTCCTGCGCTCCACCGACGCATGACCGACGGCGGCCGGCCGACCTTCGACGTCGCAACCTTCGGCGAAGCGATGCTGCTGCTCATCGGCGACCAGCCGGGGCTAATCGAAAACGCCAGCGCTTTCCACAAGCGCACCGCCGGGGCCGAGACCAACGTCGCCATCGGCCTGGCCCGCTTGGGCCTGAAGGTTGGCTGGGCCAGCCGGCTCGGGAGCGATTCGATGGGCCGCTACCTGCTGGCCGAGATGCGCAAGGAAGGCATCGACTGCTCCCACGTCGTCTGCGATGCCGGCCGTCCCACCGGTTTCATGTTCAAGGGCCAAGTCACCGACGGCAGCGACCCTCCGGTGGAGTACCACCGCAAGGGCTCGGCGGCCAGCCAGCTGGGGCCGGCCGACGTCGACGTGCCGTGGCTGGCGTCGGCGCGGCACCTGCATGCGACCGGTGTCTTTGCCGCCATCTCCGATAGCAGCCTGCAGGCGGCGTGCAAGACGTTCGAAGTGATGCGCGGTGCCGGCCGCAGCATTTCGTTCGACCCGAATCTGCGGCCTGCGTTGTGGTCGACGCCCGAAACGATGCGGCACTGGATCAATCATTTGGCGGCGCAGGCCGACTGGGTGCTGCCCGGGCTGGACGAAGGGCGCTTTCTCACCGGCGAACGGACACCCGAAGGCATTGCGCGCTTCTACCGCCGCTGCGGGGCGGCGCTGGTGGTCGTCAAGCTCGGGGCCGACGGCGCGTACTTCGACAGCGACGCGGGGTCGGCGCACGTTCCGGGCTTTCCGGTCGCCGAGGTGGTCGATACCGTCGGCGCCGGCGATGGCTTCGCCGTTGGCCTCGTGAGCGCGCTGCTCGAAGGCCGCAGCACTGCCGACGCGGTTCGGCGGGGCGCCTGGATCGGTGCACGCGCCGTCCAGGTGCTGGGCGACACCGAGGGCCTGCCGACCCGCGCCGAACTGGACGCGGCGGGAATGTGATCGCGCAGCCTCACCGCAACGGTTGAGCACTGTTGCCGGCGCGCCGCACGGGCCGGGAATAGTTGCGCGCTTGTGCGCAAGGTCACAGCGCGGTCACACGGCGGTGCCTACACTTGGAACAAGAAAGGAACCGCCATGCGCATGTTTGCCGCCGACAGCCCGGACAACTCGTCTGCGCGCACGGGTGTGCCGGTGGAAATCCTGCGTCGGCTGGCCTTTGGGCGGCCAAGGCGGCAGTTGGTCCAGCCGACCTTGTCGATGGCACCGGCGCCTGCAGCCGCCCCGGCCTTGCTGCAGCGGGAAGACGTTGCCGACCTCGACCAGCGCGTGCGCCAGTCCGGCGAGTGGTAGCAGCTTTGCCGGCAGACAAGGCGGCCACGGCCGCCTTTGTTTTTTGGCACACTGCAAGCTGGCACCCAACGCTCGAAGAAACCACTATGGAAACGCGCCCCCCGCTTCCGCCATTCACG
>JAYUHN010000452.1:0-8576 GCA_043766965.1 Ramlibacter sp.
GCGCCCGGTTCGATATCCGCAGCGATGCGATGCGACTGGTGCATGGCGAATCCGACGGCCTGCCCGGCCTTGTCGTCGACCGCTATGGCGACACGCTGGTGGCGCAGTTCCTTTCGGCCGGGGCCGAGCGCTGGAAAGGCGTGCTGGTGGACGCGCTGCTGGCCGAAACCGGCCTGTCGAAACTCTACGAACGCTCCGACACCAGCGCACGCGCGCGGGAAGGATTGCAGCCGGCCAGCGGCTGGCTGCGAGGCGAAGGCGACACGCAGCGCACCATCCGCGAGCACGACTGGCAGCTGACGCTCGACATCGCCACCGGCCACAAGACCGGCTTCTATCTCGATCAGCGCGACAACCGACGCAAGTTCGCCGAGCACGTGCGGCGCCTGGGCTTGCAGCGGGTGCTCAACTGCTATTGCTACACCGGCGGCTTCACGGTCGCAGCGCTGGCGGGCGGGGCCGCGGATGTCACGTCGATCGACTCGTCGGCGCCGGCGCTGCAGCGGGCGCAGCAGCATGTGGCGCTCAACGGCTTCGACGCGGCGCGCACGGCGTTTTTCGATGCCGACGTCAATGCGTCGCTGCGCCGCTTCATCGAGGAAGGCCGCAGCTTCGACGCGATCGTGCTCGATCCGCCGAAGCTGGCGCCCACAGCCGCGCACGTCGATCGCGCCGCCCGGGCCTACAAGGATATCAACCGGCTGGCTCTGAAACTGCTCGCGCCCGGCGGTGTGTTGTTCACCTTTTCGTGCTCGGGCGGCGTCAGCGCGGACCTGTTCCACAAGATCGTGGCTTCGGCCGGCGCCGATGCCGGCGTCGACGGCTTCATCACCGAGCGGCTCGGCGGCGCGCCGGACCATCCGATGACGCTGGAATTTCCGGAGGGCGAGTACCTCAAGGGGCTGGTCGTGATGCGGAAATAGCCACGGACAGCCGTACGCGAAAGACGCGAAGGACTCGCGAAGGTCGCGAACAAGCAACTGGAAATTCCGACTTATCGCGTTTTTCGCGAGCTCTTCGCGACCTTCGCGTACGGGTGTTCGCCTTTCGCTCCACACCGCAGCCGAGACCCCGCTAAACTGCCCACCCCTGCCCCTATCTGGACGTCTCCATGAGCCTTATCCCCGCCACCATCCTCACCGGCTTCCTGGGCGCCGGCAAGACGACGCTGCTCAAGCGTGTGCTGAGCGAAGCGCACGGCCAGAAGATCGCCGTGATCGAGAACGAATTCGGCGAAGAGAACATCGACAGCGACATCCTGGTGACCGAGTCGAAGGAGCAGATCATCCAGATGAGCAACGGCTGCATCTGCTGCACCATCCGCGAAGACCTGCGCGCGACGCTGCAGCTGCTGGCGGCCAAGAAGCGCAAGGGACTGCTGGATTTCGACCGCGTCGTCATCGAGACCACCGGCCTGGCGGATCCGGGTCCGGTGGCGCAGACTTTTTTCATGGACGACGAGATCGCCGAGAGCTATCTGCTCGACTCGATCCTGGTGCTGGTCGACGCCAAGCATGCGGCGCAGCAGCTGAACGATCGCCAGGAGGCGCGGCGCCAGGTGGGTTTCGCCGACCAGCTGTTCATCAGCAAGACCGACCTGGTGGCCAAGGAGGAGACCGAGGCCCTGATGCACCGCCTCAAGCACATGAATCCGCGCGCGCCGATGAAGGCGGTGCATTTCGGCCAGGTGGGACTGGACGAAGTGTTCGACCTGCGCGGGTTCAACCTCAACGCGAAACTCGACATCGACCCGGACTTCCTGAAAGAGGAAGAAGCCCACGATCACGCCGGCCACGACCATGGCCATGCGCACGAACACGGCGACGGCGACGCTTGCGACCATCCTTCGCACGCGGCCGGGGGCCAGGGCCACCACCATCATCACGACGACGACGTCAAGAGTTTCGTATTCAAGTCCGAGCGGCCGTTCGACCCGGCCAAGCTGGAGGACTTCCTGGGCGCCATCGTCAACATCTACGGGCCCAAGATGCTGCGCTACAAGGGCGTTTTGAGCATGCAGGGCACCGACCGCAAGGTGATCTTCCAGGGGGTGCACCAGCTGATGGGAAGCGACCTCGGCCCGCAGTGGGCGGCAGGCGAAATCCGCAACAGCAAGATGGTGTTCATCGGCCTCGACCTGCCCAAAGATATCTTCCTGCAGGGGCTGGGGCAGTGTCTGGTTTGAGTTAGGCTTGCCCGTTCTCTTTTTGGGGCGTGAGCCTGATGACTGTCTCGATTCTGCAACTCGCGCGCGTTTCCTCTGGCGGCCCGTCGCTGGAGAGGCTTCAACTGGGCCCTTCACAGAGGGGCCGCGAAGGGGGCAATCAGGGTATAACTCGCACTCATGAAGGCGAACCACCACCAGAACAAAGCAGGCCGGCTGATCCAGCACGGGACCATGCAAACGCCGTCGCGAGGAGACCGGATTTGAAGTCCCAGACCAAGGCTCCGGCCAAGACTGCCAAGGCAGCAAAGGCCAGGCCCGCACCCGTGAAAAAAACGGGAAAAGTAGCGGCCAGGCCGGCCGCCAAATCCATTGCCCGACCCGCCGTCAAAGCGAAGCCGGCCGTCAAATCCAAGGCGCCCGCCAAGAAGAACATCAAGCCAGCTGCCAAGTCGAAACCTTCCGTCATGCCCCCCGCCAAAACCATGAAGAACGCGGCCAAGCCAGCAGCGAAGAAGCCAACAACCGCCAAGAACCCGAAACCGCAGGCCAAGGCGGCGCCGGTGAAGTCCAAGGGGGCGTCGGCCGGAAAGACCTCTTCGAAATCAGGTTCCGCGCCGAAAGCGCCGGTCCCGGTCCGCCAGGACGCCCCTCGCCCGATGCCCGTGGTGCAGGCGGGAGCTCCGGCGCGGGCCACCAAGCCCTCCGCGCGACTGGCCCAGATCACGGTGCCGTCGATGGCGCAGTCCGTGGCGTCCACCGCCGCCAAGTCAAGTTATACCCACACGATGCCCCCTGTTGTCCTTCCCGCCCCTCCGATGGTCGCGGTCAAAAAAGACCCGAAGCTCGCCAACAACTGGAAAGCCAAGGCGGTGGAACAGCTCAGCGACGCCGAAGTCATGGCCATGCCCGATTCGGAATACATGAACGAAAAGCAGATGGCGTTCTTTCGCCTGAAGCTGACGCAGCTCAAGACCGACATCCTCAACAGCGCCGGCGAGACCACCGAGCACCTGCGCGAGGACACTGTGATCGTGCCCGATCCGGCCGACCGCGCCACCATCGAGGAAGAGCATGCGCTCGAACTGCGCACCCGCGACCGCGAGCGCAAGCTGCTCAAGAAGATCGAGCAGTCGATCGGGCGCATTGACGCCGGCGATTACGGTTACTGCGACGAAACCGGCGAGCCGATCGGCGTCGGCCGGTTGCTGGCGCGGCCGACGGCAACGCTGTCGCTGGAGGCGCAGCAGCGCCGCGAGTTGAAGCAGAAGATGTTCGGGGACTAGCCTCACGGCCGATCCACGCACTGCACCGACACTGCGACTCAATGTCTAAAGACGACAACGGCCTGCTGTCGAAAGTCGTCAAGTTCGTCCGTAATCCGACGACCAACTGGGCCGACCTCGACCAGCCCGAGACCGATCGCGAGAGCAGCTACTCCAAGCAGATGCTCAAGGAGATGATCGAGCGCAAGCGGCGCAACGACTTCGTGCGCAAGCGCGAATTCGACATGCTGCGCAAGATGCGCCGCAGCGAGGTGATGGCCGGGCAGGACCCGATGGCGCGCCCGTCGTTCTTCCAGAGCTCGATGCCGTCCAAGCCGGACGACCGCGCCACCACGCTCAAGAAGATCGACGAGATCGAAGCCCAGATGTCGATGCAGTGGTGGAAGACCAAGCACGGCGATTCCTCGTTGCGCAGCACCGGCAGCGGCACGCTGGCGACGGCCGCGCACGAGCCGCTGGACCCTCCGGCGCTGCCGGCCGCCGCGGGCGCCACCCGCCCCAATGCCTATACGCGTACCGCGCCGCAACCGCTGGCGCCGAGCGCCGGGCCACAGGCCGCTGCGGTTCCGGCCAGTCCCGGTCCTGTCACGCCCGGGCTGGCGCCGACGGCTGCCGCCGCGGGGCCGCTGGTCCGTTCGGCACAGCCGGTTGTCGCTCCGACCGCGGCCATCCGTCCGGCCGCCTTCAGCATCCAGCGGCCGCCCGCCGCGGCCACGCCGCGCCGGCCCGTTCGCGGCGACTCGGTGCCGAACAGCAACAGCAACAGTGTTTTCTCGGCGTCCAAGTTGACCGCCATCGACGTCGAAGAGTTCGCCCACGATCCGGAAGTGGAAGAAGCCGCGATCCGCTTTGCCAACGGGGACGATGCGGGGGCGGAAGCCGGCCTGCTCGACGTGCTGTCGCCCGAGGGCCAGCGTATCAGCCATGACGAAACCTGGTTGGCGCTGTTCGACCTGTATCGCGCAACCGGCCAGCTGGACCGGTACGAAACGGCGGCCATCGATTTTGCCGGACGCTTCGGGCGGTCGGCGCCGCAGTGGGTCTCGTTGCCCGACGCGGTGAGTCGAATGAGTGCGCCGGCATCGACTGCCTCATCGGTCTCGCAACAGGTCGCCGACTGGACTTCCCCGGCGTCGTTCGGCACCCAGACCCTGGCGGCCCTCAACGCTGCCCTGGCCAAGGCGCCTCAGCCATGGCGGCTGAACTGGAACAAGCTCAATACCGTCGAAGATCCGGCGCTCGAAGGCTTGGGCCGCCTGTTCACGCAGTGGGCGTCGCAGTCGGTGCAGCTGCGGTTCATCGGGGCCGGCAACCTCGACCATGTGTTCAAGAACGCAACGCCTTCCGGCGACAAGTCGACCAACCCGGCCTGGTGGAAATTGCGGATGGAGCTGTTGCGGGTGACGCACCAGCCGGACGAATTCGAACTGGTGGCGCTGGACTATTGCGTGACCTACGAGGTGTCACCGCCGTCCTGGGAGGCGGCGCATACCGACTACAAGCCGCTCCAGAACGACGGCAGTTACATCTCCGGTCACACCATCATCGGCGACGCGTTCCACGACTCCATGGGGAGCGGCACGATGTCGGTTCTGGGGGACAGCCAGCCCCACGTGTCGAACATCGCAAAGGTCGAACTGGCTGGGCAGGTGCTGGGCGATGCGGCGGAAGCGCTGGCGACGCTGGATGCGAAGCTGATGGGCGCTGACGTGATGATCATCTCGTGCGAGCGCCTGCTGCGGATCGATTTCGCGGCTGCCGGAACCCTGCTGAACTGGGTATCGACCCGGCAGGCGGAAGGACGGCAGGTTCAGTTCATCAACGTGCACCGGCTGGTCGCCGCCTTCTTCAACGTGGTCGGCATCGGCGAGCACGCGCGCGTGATCGCCCGCACTGACTGAGCTGCGAGTCGACTCTGCAACTCGGCTGGGTTGCAACTGCACTTGTCGTGTTTTCTTACACAGGCTCAGCAGTTATGAGGAACAACCTTCATAGCCTGCGCTAAGTCCTTCATTTAGAACGAATTTCGTCCTCGCACGCCTTCCGGGATCGTTCTAAGTCATTGATTTCATTGAAAAAGGTGTGCACTGCCGTGTTGCCAAAAGAGCAGCTTCTGCTACAGTGGAAAAAAGTGCAATTAAGTGGTGAACGGTGCGTTCGCACCCCACGATCGCGCTTTGTCCGTTGCAAGGGCTCACACAGTGTTCCAGGGCGCGTCGTCTCTCAGTCTGGATGCCAAAGGGCGGCTTTCGGTGCCGACACGGCACCGTGACGTCCTGTCCGCCACAGCCGCCAACCAGCTGACTTTCACCAGGCATCCCCACGGCTGCCTCATGCTTTTCCCGCGGCCCGAGTGGGAAAAATTCAGTGCCCGTATCGCCGCGTTACCCATGGACGCGCAGTGGTGGAAGAGAATTTTTCTGGGCAACGCCATGGACGTGGAACTCGATGGTACCGGCCGCGTGCTGGTGTCGCCCGAACTGCGGGCCGCATCGGGGATCGAAAAGGACACCATGCTGCTGGGCATGGGAAACCACTTCGAGCTTTGGGACAAGGCGACCTACGACGCCCGGGAGTCGGAAGCGATGCGCGGTGCGATGCCGGACGTGTTCAAGGAATTTTCTTTTTGAAGGCAGGCGGTGCAAAGCACATGGCAACACACCACCGTCCTGTTGCAAGAAGCGGTCGAAGCACTTCTCACCAGGACGGACGGCAGCTACGTGGATGCGACGTTCGGTCGCGGCGGGCACTCGCGCCTGCTGCTGTCGAGGTTGGGTCCGCTGGGGCGCCTGGTGGCCTTCGACAAGGACCCGGATGCCATCGCCGCGGCGAACCAGATCGACGATCCACGCTTTTCGATCCGGCACGAAAACTTCAGCATGCTGCGCGAATTGCCGCAGCGCAGCGCCGCCGGCGTGTTGCTGGACCTGGGCGTCAGTTCGCCGCAGATCGACGATCCGGCGCGGGGTTTTTCGTTTCGCAACGACGGGCCGCTGGACATGCGCATGGACACGACGCGCGGCGAGAGCGTGGCCCATTGGCTGGCGACGGCGGACCAGGTCCAGATCTGCGAGGTGATTCGTGATTACGGCGAAGAACGGTTTGCAGCCCAGGTCGCAAAAGCGATCGTTGCTCGCCGACAGGAGCATGGCGCCCTCGTCAGCACCGCGGAACTGGCCCAGCTTGTGGCCGGGGCGGTCAAAACGCGAGAGCAGGGACAGGACCCCGCGACCCGCACGTTCCAGGCGTTCCGGATCTTCATCAATGCCGAGCTCGAAGAGCTGCAACAGGCGCTTGAGGCGAGCCTGGACCTTCTTCAACCCCAGGGCCGGCTCGTCGTGATCAGCTTTCACTCCCTGGAAGACCGGATCGTCAAGCAGTTCATCGCGAAGCACTCGCGCGAGGTGTTCGACCGCCGCGTCCCGTTCGCGCCACCGCAAGCCATGAAGCTGAAGGCGCTGGAACGCGTCAAGCCCTCCGACGCGGAGGTGCGGGCGAATCCGCGCTCGCGCAGCGCCATCATGCGCGTCGCGGAACGCACGGAGGTGATGGGGTGACCAGACTCAACCTCATGCTGCTGCTGGCGGTGCTGGTGAGCGCGCTGTACCTGGTGCACACGCAGTACGACTCGCGCCGCCTGGTCACCGCGCTGGACAAGGCCGGCAGCGAAGCGCGCAAGCTCGAAATCGAGAATGAGCGGCTCCAGGTGGAAAAGCGGGCGCAGGCCACACCGCTGCGGGTCGAGAAGCTCGCCCGGGAACAGCTGCACATGCGCAGCGCATCTCCCGCGATCACGCAATACGTGTCGCTGCGGGCAGCCGGCGCTTCATCGTCGCCGCACCGGAGCACGCCATGAGCGCGGCTGTCCTGGCTGCAAGCGTGGGGGCTGCATGA
Organism: Ramlibacter sp.; assembly: GCA_043766965.1. Lineage (GTDB taxonomy): Bacteria > Pseudomonadota > Gammaproteobacteria > Burkholderiales > Burkholderiaceae_C > Ramlibacter. The sequence continues at coordinate 7,345 of JAYUHN010000452.1, forward strand.
GCGCCGCGCCGAACCGCTTCAAGCAAGCTTGCGCCCCCTCGGGGGGCAGCGCAGCAGCCTTGGCTGCAAGCGTGGGGGCTGCATGAGCGCCGCGCCGAACCGCTTCAAGCAAGCTCGCGCCCCCTCGGGGGGCAGCGCAGCAGCCTTGGCTGCAAGCGTGGGGGCTGCATGACGCGAAGCGTCGCCTACACCTCGTCGCCGCTGCTGGCGAGCCGGACGCCGGTGTGGCGCAGCAAGATGATCGTCGCGGCCATCGCGCTGGGGTTCGTCGGGCTCGCTGGACGGGCTGCGTGGGTGCAGGTGTTCGGCAATGATTTCTTCCAGAGGCAGGGGGAGGTGCGGTTCGGCCGCACGCTCGAATTGCCGGCCAACCGCGGCCGCATCCTCGATCGCAACGGCCTGCTGCTGGCGACCAGCGTGCCGGCGCCGAGCATCTGGGCGATTCCGGAGGACGTCGAGCGGGAAGGCCCCGGGCTGGGCCGGCTGGCAAAGCTGCTCGCCATGCCGCTGGCCGACCTGAACAAGAAGCTGGAGAACGAGGACAAGACGTTTGTCTGGGTCAAGCGGCAGGTCGACGAGCCGGTCGCGCGGCAGATCGCCGCGCTGAATTTGAAGGGCATTCACCAGCGCATGGAATACCGGCGCCAGTATCCGGAGGGCGAAGCCGTGGCCCATGTGGTCGGCTTCACCAACGTGGAGGATCGCGGCCAGGAAGGCATCGAGCTCGCATTCGAGAAAGAACTGGCCGGCCGGGCCGGCTCGCGCCGCGTGATCAAGGACCGCCTGGGCCGGGTGGTGGAGGACGTCGGCGAGCAGGTGCCGCCGGTCGACGGCCGCGACCTGCAGCTCGCCATCGACAGCAAGGTGCAGTTCTTCGCCTACCAGAGGCTGCGCACCGCGGTGCTCGAAAACAAGGCCAGGGCCGGCAGTGTCGTGGTGCTCGACGCCTTGACCGGCGAAGTGCTGGCGCTGGCCAACTATCCGAGTTATGCGCCGGGCAAGCGGCAGAACCTCAGCGGCGAGCAGCTGCGTAACCGCGCGCTCACCGATACGTTCGAACCGGGGTCGACGGTGAAGCCCTTCACCATCGGCTTGGCGCTGGACACGGGCCGGGTCACGCCGCAGACGCAGATTCAGACGGCGCCCGGCTATGTCGTCATCGGTGGCGCCAGGATTTCGGATTCGCACGTCCATGGCCTGTTGACGGTGCAGCAGGTCATCCAGAAGTCCAG
>JAYUHN010000453.1:0-3242 GCA_043766965.1 Ramlibacter sp.
TTGGGAGACTCGGCGTCGATGTAGGCGTGATTTTCCAGCAGCAGATCCATGATCTCGAGGTGGCCGTTGGTGGCGGCATAGTGCAGCGGCGCCCAGCCCGGCTTGTTCACGTCGGCGCCCCGCTCGATCAGCTTGCGCGCCAGATCAAGTTGTCCCCGCAGGCTGGCCAGCATCAGCGGACTCTCGTCCTTCACCGTGCGGAATTCGACATTGGTCTTGGGCCAGCGCAGCAGGACATCCACCACCTTCGGCGACGGCTCCTGGATCGCCAGCAGCAGCCCGTGAATCCCTTGCGGATTGAGCGTGTTGGGGTCGAACCCCCGGCTCAGGAGGTTCTGGACTGTGGACGGATTGTCCCGCTTGATGGCCGTGAAAAAGTCTTCGTAGGAGCCTGCACTTGCGCATGAAAATGTAGTGACGATAACAAGATACACAGCAAACTTCATGTGATTTCTCATTTGTTGACGGCGCTGAACAGGCGCTCGAAATTGGTGCTTGTCGCTTGCGCGATGGTCTCGGCGGTCACGCCGCGCAGCTGCGCGAGTTGTTGCGCAACGTACGGCACATAGGACGGATTGTTGGTCTTGCCACGGTATGGCACCGGTGCCAGGTAAGGGCTGTCGGTTTCGATCAGCAAGCGGTCCAGCGGCACGAATCCGGCCACGTCCCGCAGGTCCTGCGCGCTCTTGAACGTCAGAATTCCTGAAAACGAAATGTAAAAACCCAGGTCCAGCGCCGCGCGTGCCACTTGGGCGGTTTCGGTGAAGCAATGGAACACGCCACCGGCCGCCGCGGCGGAGCCGTCTTCACCCTCCTCTTTCAGGATGGCGACGGTGTCGTGCGACGCAGCGCGGGTGTGGATGATCAACGGCTTTCGTGCCGTGCGGGCCGCGCGGATATGAATGCGGAAGCGCTGCCGCTGCCATTCCATGTCGGCGACGGTGCGGCCGCCCTTGCGCTCGTCCATCTGGTAGTAATCCAGTCCGGTTTCACCGATGGCGACCACGCGGGGCAAGGCAACGCGTCGCAACAGGTCATCCACCTCGGGCTCCTGGACATCCTCGCTGTCCGGATGGACGCCCACCGATGCCCAGAAGTTGTCGTACTTCATGGCCAGCGCATGGACGGAGTCGAATTCCTCGAGTGTGGTGCAGATGCACAGGGCCCGGTCCACTCCGGCTGCAGCCATGGCTTGCCTGATCGTGGTCAGGTTCTCCGCCAGCCCCGGAAAAGTGAGGTGGCAATGGGAGTCGACGTACATCGTTATCTCGATCAAAAATGGCCCGGTCCGCATTGACGCGCGGACAGCGCTGCCGCAAGCCGGCAGCTCAGATGGTCTGGGTGGGCCGCTCGGACGCCAGGTGGCCGCCGAGGATCTCTTCGATCTTGATCTTCAGCAGCCGGGACTTCTCGTCCGCCGGAAAGCGGATGCCGACACCCTGGGTGCGATTGGCCGCCGCCTTGGCCGGGGTCACCCATGCAACCTTGCCGGCTACAGGATAGCGCTGGGGATCGTCCGGCAGGGACAACAACACGTAAACATCGTCGCCCAGCTTGTACTCGCGGACCGTGGGGATGAAGACGCCTCCGTCGCTGAACAATGGGATGTACGCCGCATACAGGGCCGCCTTCTCCTTGATGGCGAGCTGGATGACGCTGGGACGTGGTGTCGAAGGTGTGATGGTGCTCATGTGCGGCCGGGCTGCCCCGAGTTTAGGGCGTTGTGGGCCTGGCTTACAAGCGCTTCGAGCATCAGGGCGGCATTGAACGGGTGCTCCACGGTGCTCGCGCTGCGGGCCAGATCGCGTCCCCACGCGCTGAGGACGCCGACGGCGGCCGGCACCGGCAGTTCGGAGGGCGCGAAGAAACGTGGCGAGGCGCCCACAGCTGTGGCCAGCAGGTCGTGGCAGATCTTCTGCAGCGCGTCGACGACTTCGGCCGGGGTGAAGCCGTTCACGGCGGTGACGTCGCCCCGCGCCACAGCCTTCGGCAACAGCGACCACGCCTTGCCACTGCGACCGGCGGCGGCCAGCTGCGCTGCGTCTTCCGGCCGGCCGCCCGCAGCGCGCAGCAGCTCCACCGCTTCGGCGGCAGTGATGTCCTGCGTTGCCAGCCACTCCAGGCTTGCCGTGGGCTCGGGCCATGCCATGGTGTGGGCAACGCAGCGGCTGCGGACCGTTGGCAGCAACTGGTGGGCCGCTTCACTGGCGAGCACGAATTTCACGTCGCCGGGCGGTTCCTCCAGCGTCTTCAGGAGTGCATTGGCGGCGATCGGATTCATCCGTTCCGCCGGGTACACCAGCACCGCCTTGCCGCGGCCGCGGGCACTGGTCCGCTGCGAAAACTCCACGGCGTCGCGCATGGCGTCGATGCGGATCTCCTTGCTCGGTTTGCGCTTCTTGTCGTCGATGTCGGCCTGGGCCTTGTCCGAAAGCGGCCAGCCCAGTTCCAGCATCTTCGTTTCGGGCATCAGCACGCACAGGTCGGCGTGGGCACGGACGTCCAGCGCGTGGCAACTGCCGCAGTCTCCGCACCCGCCTGCCGGCTGGGGGCGATCGCAAAGCCAGGCCTGCGCCAAGGCCAGCGCGAGGCTGTACTGGCCGAGACCCGAAGGCCCTTGCAGCAGCCAGGCATGCCCGGGTTGCGCCAGCAGTTGCCGCGTCTGCGCCGCGATCCAGGGCGCCGCCGTCACAGCCAGCCTTTACCGCGCATCACCGACAGCACGTCGTCCCACACTGCTTCACGCGTCCTGTCGGCGGCGATGCGGGCGAAGCGGGATGGGTCCTCCCTGGCCCGGCGGTCGTAGCCGCCGGCGACGGCGCGGAAGAATTCGAGTGGTTGCGACTCGAACTTGTCCGGGGCACGATTGCCCGCCAGGCGCCCGGCCGCCGTTTCCGGCGCAAGTTCGAACAGGAACGTCAGGTGCGGCTGCCGCAGGCCACCGCCCGGGATGCCCTGAACCAGCCGCTCGAGTTGGGACAAAACGGCAAGGTCGAAGCGGCGGCCGGCTCCCTGGTAGGCGAACGTCGCGTCGGTGAAGCGATCGCACAACACGACATCGCCCGCTGCCAGCGCGGGCTCGATGACCAGCCGCAGGTGGTCGCTTCGGGCGGCGAACATCAGCAGCGCCTCGGTCAGCGGGTCCATCGCTTCGCTCAACGCCAGCCCGCGAATTTTTTCGGCCAGCGGCGTTCCGCCGGGCTCCCGCGTCAGCGTCACGGTGCGGCCCTGGTCCCGCAGTG
>JAYUHN010000454.1:0-8551 GCA_043766965.1 Ramlibacter sp.
GCCGTGTCCGAAGCCAAGAAGCTCGGCATCCCGCTGATCGGCGTGGTCGATTCGAACCACTCGCCCGAGGGCATCGACTATGTGATCCCCGGCAACGACGACTCCTCCAAGGCGGTTGTGTTGTACGCCCGCGGCATCGCCGACGCCATCCTCGAGGGCCGCTCCAGCGCCGCCAACGACGTGGTCAAGGCTGTCAAGGAAGGCAGCGACGAGTTCGTCGAAGTCAACGAAGGCGCCGCGGCCTGAGCCTGCCGGCCAATCCGAAGAAGGGGCTCTGGTGGCCCCTTTTTCACAACCGAACCGAACGAACTGAACGATACGAGGACACAGATGGCTGTAATCACCGCAAGCATGGTCGCCGAACTGCGTGCCAAGACCGACGCGCCGATGATGGAATGCAAGAAAGCCCTGACCGAGGCCGAAGGCAATTTCGACAAGGCCGAAGAATTGCTGCGCGTCAAGCTCGGCAACAAGGCGGGCAAGGCGGCATCGCGGATCACGGCCGAGGGCGTCGTCACCGCGTTCATCGACGGGAGCACCGGCGCCTTGCTCGAAACCAACTGCGAAACCGACTTCGTCACCAAGAACGACAGCTTCCTGGCATTGGCCAAAGGGGCTGCCGAACTGATCGCCAGGAAGAATCCGGCCGATCTGGCTGCCCTGGGTGCGCTGCCGTACAGCCAGGATGGTTTCGGCCCGACGCTGGAAGACGTGCGCCGCGGGCTGATCGGCAAGATCGGGGAAAACATGAGCTTCCGCCGCTTCAAGCGCTGCTCGGGGTCCGGCCGGCTGGCGGCCTACCTGCACGGCACGCGGATCGGCGTGATCGTGGAATTCGAGGGCGACGAGACCGCCGCCAAGGACGTCGCGATGCATGTGGCCGCGATGAAGCCGGTCGCGCTGAGCAGCGCGGACGTGGCGCCGGACCTGGTCGCCAGGGAGCGCTCGGTCGCGACGGCCAAGGCGGACGAGGACCGCAAGGTGGCCGAGGCCGCCGGCAAGCCGGTGCAGACGCCCGAGATCGTCGCCAAGCGCATCGAGGGCGGCGTGCAGAAATTTCTGAAGGAAGTTTCGCTCTTCAACCAGGCTTTCGTGAAGAACGACAAACAGACCGTCGAGCAGATGCTCAAGGCCAGCGCCACCACCGTGAAGGGCTTCACTTTGTACGTGGTGGGCGACGGCATCGAGAAGAAGGTCGGCGACTTCGCGGCCGAGGTGGCTGCACAGGTCGCCGCCGCCAAGCAGGCCGCTTGATGACGAATGACGCGCTGCGCTGATGACCTCGCTTCGCATCGATGACAAAATGATGCGTGGTCACTGCGAGAAGCGCGTCATTGAAGCGGCGCCGCCGCAAAGTCATTCGTCATCTGTCATTGAATAGCCAGGAGCCCGCACATGTCAGCCGACCGGCCAGCGCACAAGCGCATCTTGTTGAAGCTGTCGGGTGAATCCCTGATGGGGGACGACGCTTTCGGCATCAACCGCGCCACCATCGTGCGCATGGTCGGCGAGGTGGCCGAGGTGGTGAACATGGGTGTGCAGGTCGCCATCGTCATCGGCGGGGGCAACATCTTCCGGGGCGTTGCCGGAGGCTCGGTCGGGATGGACCGCGCCACGGCGGACTACATGGGAATGCTGGCCACCGTGATGAACGCGCTGGCCCTCGGCGATGCGATGAACAAGCAGGGTCTCATCGCCCGCGTGATGTCCGCGATCGCCATCGAGCAGGTGGTCGAGCCCTACGTGCGGCCCAAGGCGCTGCAGTATCTCGAGGAAGGCAAGGTGGTGATTTTCGCCGCCGGCACCGGCAACCCCTTCTTCACCACCGACACCGCCGCCGCGTTGCGCGGGGCCGAGATCGGGGCCGAGCTGGTGCTCAAGGCCACCAAGGTGGACGGCGTCTACTCCGCCGACCCCAAGCTCGACCCGTCGGCGACCCGTTACCACAAGATCAGTTTCGACGATGCGATGGCGCAAAATCTCGGCATCATGGATGCAACCGCCTTCGCGCTGTGCCGCGACCAGAAGCTGCCGATCAAGGTCTTCTCGATCTTCAAGCACGGCGCCCTGAAGCGGGTGGTGATGGGCCAGGACGAGGGCACCCTGGTCCATGCATGAGGCCTGACCAGGAGAACGCCAGATGACGATAGCCGACACCAGGAAGACCACGGAAACGAAGATGGACCAGTCCATCGCGGCCTTCCAGCACAACCTGACCAAGATCCGCACCGGCCGTGCCAGTGCGGGAATGCTCGACACGGTGCATGTGGACTACTACGGCTCCTCGGTGCCGATCAGCCAGGTCGCCAACGTGTCGCTGCTCGATGCGCGCACGCTCAGCGTCCAGCCCTGGGAAAAGGGGATGGGTCCGAAGATCGAGAAAGCCATCCGCGAAAGCGACCTGGGCCTCAATCCGGCGTCGATGGGCGACCTGATCCGGGTGCCGATGCCGCCGATGAGCGAGGAGCGCCGCAAGGAGATGACCAAGCTGGTGCGGCAGGAGGGCGAGAGTGCCAAGATCGCGATTCGCGGCCTGCGCCGCGACGCCAACGAGGCGGTCAAGAAGCTGGTCAAGGACAAAGCGGCCTCGGAAGACGAGCAGAAGCGGGCCGAGGGCGACATCCAGAAGGTGACCGACCGGCACATCATCGCGATCGACCAGATGGTCGCTGCGAAGGAACAGGAAATCCTCGCGGTCTAGTATGTGGCCCCCACGCTCGCCGCTTCGCGGTTTCGCTGCCCACCAAGGGGGCCTTCGCGCCCCGGGGCGGCCTGGCGGCGCTCAACCCGCCTTCTTCCAAGTCCGCGAATGAGCATCGTTCCCCACCACATCGCCATCGTCATGGACGGCAATGGCCGTTGGGCGACCCGCCGCTACCTGCCGCGCGTGGCCGGCCACAAAAAGGGCGTGGACGCATTGCGAGCCTGCGTGCGCCATTGCGGCGAGCGCGGCGTCCGGGTGCTGACGGTGTTCGCGTTCTCGTCCGAGAACTGGAACCGGCCCCCGGAAGAAGTCTCGGGCCTGATGGAATTGCTGGCCGTTGCGCTCGCGCGCGAGGTGCCGCAACTGCACGCGGAGGGCGTGCGGATCTGCTTCGTCGGTAACCGCGCGGCCCTTTCCGACAAGGTGCGCGCCGGGTTGCAGCAGGCGGAGGCGGCGACAGCATCCAACCAGCGCCTGCTGTTCAATATCTGCTTTAACTATGGTGGCCGCTGGGACATCGCGCAGGCCGCTGCCTCGCTGGCCGCCAAGGGCGAGCCCATCACGGAGGCCAGCCTGGACCGCGCGCTGGCCTTGTCCCATGTTCCCGATCCGGACCTGTTGATCCGCACCGGCGGCGAAAAGCGCATCAGCAACTTCCTGCTGTGGCAGGGCGCGTACTCCGAGCTTTATTTCAGCGACAAGCTGTGGCCGGATTTCGACGAGGCGGCCATCGACGAGGCGATTGCCGATTACTCGAGCCGGGAGCGGCGCTTCGGCAAGACCCCGGACCAGGTCGCGCCCGGCAAGAACAAGAAGGCCGCTTAGGAAATGTGGCCCCCACGTTTGCCGCTGCGCGGCGGCTCTGCCCCCCGAGGGGGCGCAGCCCGGCTTGGGGCGGCCCGGCGCCGGCCATGTTGGCCCCCACGCCGATGCTGAAGCAACGCGTCATCACGGCGGTCGTCCTGCTGGCGATCCTGCTGCCGGCGCTGTTTTATCCAACGCCGGTTCCGTTCGCGGTGGTCACGCTGGTGCTGATCGCGGCCGGCGCCTGGGAGTGGGGGCGGCTGAACGGCATGCGCCAGCCGGGCGCCCTGCTGCTGGCTCTGGCGTGCCTGGTCCTGTGCGCGGTGTCCTGGCAATCGGGATGGATCGACCGCCGGCTGCCGTTGCTGTGGAGCATTGCCGGCGCCGCGTGGGTGCTGGCGGGGGCGTGGCTGCTGCGTGCCGGTGTCGCCGGCTGGCCTTCGGTGCCGAAGACGGTGCGGCTGGTGCTCGGCGTGCTGGCGCTCTGGCTCGCATGGCTGGCCGTGGCGCAGGCCCGCTCGGTCGGGATCAACTTCCTGCTCTCGGTGCTGGTGCTGGTATGGACGGCGGACATCTGCGCCTACTTCGCGGGTCGCACCTTCGGCCTGAAATTCAGCCGGAACAAACTGGCGCCCGCGATCAGCCCGGGCAAGAGCTGGGAAGGCGTGTGGGGCGGAATGCTCGGCGTCGTGCTGCTGGCGGTCTGCTGGACTATTGCCGACGCGCTGCTGGGTGCTTCGGTTCCCAGCCTGTACACGTTGCTTGCCGCGCAGGGTTGGTGGTTGCTGCTGGTCGGCGTCGTCTTCCTTGCCGCCATGAGCGTCGTCGGGGACCTGGTCGAATCCTTGATCAAGCGCAGCGTCGGCGTCAAGGATTCCAGCGCCCTGTTGCCGGGGCATGGCGGTGTCCTTGACCGGGTCGATGCGTTGCTGCCGACCCTGCCGCTCGCCATGATGCTGGCCAGCCTGGTGCGGCAATGACGCAGCGGATCGCCGTCCTGGGCTCCACCGGTTCGGTCGGTGCGAACACGCTGGACGTGATCGCGCGCCATCCGGACCGCTTCGAAGTGTTCGCGCTCAGCGCCTCGACCCAGGTCGACGTGATGCTGGAGCAGGTGGCGAAATTCCGCCCCCGCCACGCCGTCATGGCCGACGAAGCCGCCGGGCGCGAGCTGCGGCGCCAGGTGCAGGCCAACGGGCTGGAGGCGCAGGTCGATTGGGGCCAGGCGGCGATCGAGAGGATCGCGTCCCACGACTCGGTGGACAGCGTGATGGCCGCGATCGTCGGGGCCGCCGGTCTGGCCCCCTGCCTGGCGGCGGCGCGCGCGGGCAAGCGGCTGCTGCTGGCCAACAAGGAAGCGCTGGTGGTGGGTGGCGAACTGTTCATGGCGGCTGTGCGGGAAGGCGGGGCCACGCTGCTGCCGATCGACAGCGAGCATTCGGCGATCTTCCAGTCGCTTCCGGATGATCCGACCACCTGGGACGCCAGAGTCGACAAGATCATCCTCACCGCGTCCGGCGGACCGTTTCGCACCCGCGCGCCCGAAACGCTGTGCACTGTCACGCCGGAAGAAGCTTGTGCCCATCCGAACTGGGTGATGGGCCGCAAGATTTCGGTCGACTCGGCGACCATGATGAACAAGGCCCTCGAAGTGATCGAGGCGCGTTACCTGTTCGGCTTGGCGCCGCAGCGGCTGGAAGTGGTCATCCATCCGCAGAGCGTGATCCACTCGATGGTGCAGTACCGCGACAGCTCGGTGGTGGCCCAGCTCGGCACGCCGGACATGCGGGTGCCGATCGCCTATGGGCTGGCCTGGCCAGAGCGGGTGGCTTCGGGGGCGCAGGCGCTCGACTTCGCCAGCCTGGCGGATATCAGTTTCGAATCGTTCGACAGCCGCGGTCACCGGGAGCGCTTTCCAGGCTTGCTGCTGGCGTGGGAGGTGCTGAAGGCGGCCCCGGGCACCACCGCGGTCCTGAACGCCGCCAATGAAGAGGCGGTCGCCGCCTTTCTCGACAGGCGGATCCGCTTCGACCAGATCCACGCGGTGAATCTCGCAACTTTGGAGGCGGTCTTGCCCTCCAACCCCGGTAGCCTGCAGGACCTGCTGGAAATCGACGCCCAGTCCCGCCGGGCGGCGCAACAGGCGCTGGCCCGAATGCGGACCTGAGCCGGAAAGGAAAATTGATGCTGACCATCGTGGCTTTCATCGTCGCTCTCGGCCTGCTGATCGCGGTCCACGAATACGGCCACTATCGAGTGGCCGTCGCCTGTGGCGTCAAGGTACTGCGCTTCTCGGTGGGTTTCGGCAAGACGCTGTACCGCTGGCAGCCGAAGAAGCCGCGGGCCGGCCAGTCGACCGAATTCGTGATCGGGACCTTTCCAATCGGCGGCTACGTGAAGATGCTGGACGAGCGGGAAGGCGCGGTCGCGCCGGAAGAGCGGCATCGCGCTTTCAACACCCAGCCGCTGAAGGCACGCGCAGCCATCGTGGCGGCCGGCCCGGCGGCCAACCTGCTGCTCGCGGTGCTGCTCTATGCGGCCGTCAACTGGTATGGCGTGGAAGAGCCCAAGGCGATTCTTGCCAGTCCGGTCGCGGGTTCGGTCGCGCAGCAGGCCGGCGTGCAGGGCGGTGAAAGGGTCGAACAGGCGGGCTTCGAGGGCGAGCTCCTGCGCAACGTCGAATCGTTCGAGGACCTGCGCTGGCTGCTGACCCGCGGTGCCCTGGAAAGCCGCGACGTGCGCCTGGTGGTGACCGGGCGGACCGGCGGCGGGCGAGAGCTGTTGCTTCCCCTGAGCCACTTGAACGCGAAGGATGCCGACGCCCAGTTGTTCCGCAAGGTCGGCATCCTCGGACCTTACACGCCGGCGGTGATCGGCAAGGTGGTGCCGGGTCACGCCGCCGACAAGGCCGGCCTGCGCATGGGCGATGTGGTGCTGTCCGTGGGCGGCAAGCCGGTGGTGGACGGCCAGCAACTGCGGGAACTGATTCGCGGCAGCGTGGCGGCGGGCAAAGGCGTGCACGCCTTATGGAGAGTGAGCCGCGGCAACGCGACCCTGGAGCTCGATGTCACGCCGCTGCCGGTGGCGGAAGGTGACGCCGTGATCGGGCGCATCGATGCGTTCGTCGGCGCGCCGCCCGACTTCGTACTGGTGCGGTATGGCCCGCTCGACGGCTTGTGGAAGGGTGTGGAGCGCACCTGGGAAGTCTCGGTGCTGACCGTGCGCATGATGGGCCGCATGGTGATCGGCCAGGCCTCGCTGAAGAACCTCAGCGGACCGCTGACCATCGCGGACTACGCAGGCAAGTCGGCCAGCCTGGGCCTGACCCAATACCTGGTGTTTCTGGCCTTGATCAGCGTCAGCCTCGGCGTGCTGAACCTGCTGCCGCTGCCGGTGCTCGATGGAGGGCACCTGATGTATTATCTTTGGGAGGGAGTCACGGGAAGAAGTGTCTCCGACGCCTGGATGGAGCGGCTGCAGCGCGGCGGCGTCGCGGTGCTGCTGGTCATGATGTCGATCGCGCTGTTCAACGACGTGACCCGTCTCTTCGGTTAACCCTAATTTCAGCCCCACGAAACCGTCTTCCGCGAGACGGTCCGCCCGAACCTGATTCATGAAAAAACAAATCCAGCGCTTTCGCGTGCGTTCCGTTGCCGCGATGGTCGCCCTTGCCTTCGCGGCCAGCACGGCCTGGGCCGTGGACCCCTTCACCGTTCGCGACATCCGTGTCGAGGGACTGCAGCGCGTCGAGCCGGGGACGGTGTTCGCGTCGCTGCCGTTCCGCGTCGGCGAGCAGTACAGCGACGAAAAGGCCTCGGCCGCGATCCGCGCGCTGTTCGCCCTCGGCCTGTTCAAGGACGTGCGGCTGGAGACGGCGGGTGACGTGCTGGTGGTGATCGTCGAAGAGCGCCCCACCGTCGCGGACGTCGAATTCGTCGGCTCGCGCGAATTCGACAAGGATGCGTTGAAAAAGGCGCTGCGCGAAATCGGCCTGACGGAGGGCCGGCCCTATGACCAGAGCCTGGCCGACCGCGCGGAGCAGGAGCTGAAGCGCCAGTACATCAACAAGAGCCTGTACGGGGCCGAGGTGGTGACGACGGTGACGCCGATCGAGCGCAACCGCGTCAACCTGACTTTCACCGTGAGCGAAGGCGATCCGGCGAAGATCAAGGAGATCCATGTCGTGGGCAACAAGGCCTTCCCGGAGTCGACGCTCAAAGGCCTGTTCGACCTGGAGACCGGCGGTCTCCTCAGCTGGTACACCAAGTCCGACCGCTATTCGCGCACCAAGCTGAACGCCGATCTCGAGGCGCTGCGCGCTTACTACCTGGCCCGCGGCTATCTCGAATTCCACGTCGATTCGACCCAGGTCGCGATCTCGCCCGGCAAGCAGGACATCACGATCACCATCAACATCACCGAGGGTGAGCGTTACGTCGTCTCGGGCATCAAGCTCGAAGGCAACTATCTCGGCAAGGAAGAAGAATTCAAGTCTCTGGTGACCATCCGCGCCGGCGAGGCGTACAACGCCGACCTGGTCGCGGAAACCAGCAAGAATTTCACCGACTATTTCGGCCGGTTCGGCTATGCCTTCGCCCAGGTCGAGGCGCGGCCGGATGTGGACCGCGTCAACAACCGGGTCTCGTTCGTCATCGTGTCCGACCCGTCGCGCCGCGCCTATGTGCGTCGCGTGAACATCGCAGGCAACAACCGGACCCGGGACGAAGTGATCCGCCGCGAGTTCCGCCAGTACGAATCGTCCTGGTACGACGGTGACAAGATCCGGCTGTCGCGCGACCGGGTCGACCGCCTTGGCTACTTCAAGGACGTCGGCGTCGAAACCACCGACGTGCCGGGAGCAATCGACCAGGTCGACCTGAACCTCACCGTCACGGAAAAGCCGACCGGCAGCCTGCAACTGGGCGCCGGTTTTTCCAGCGCCGAAAAACTGGCGCTGTCGTTCAGCATCAAGCAGGAAAATGCGTTCGGCTCGGGCAACTATCTCGGTGTCGAAGTCAACACCAGCAAGTACAACCGGACGAT